>JAKACS010000684.1 GCA_021821235.1 Bacillota bacterium | reverse complement strand
GAGAACGTAGGTCTCCATGCTTTAGCAACCAGCTAAAATGGGGGTAACCTTTCAAATAAAAAAACTAATAACAATTAGCTGACTGCTCTTATTTATGTAGAACTATTGAGCTTAAGAATTTAATATTTTGTTATAAATAGGCTGTAATACAACTAAACTCTCTTTTTCAACTTAATTACCAATAGAATAAAAAGTTACGGCTTGCAGAGACATCTGGCCTGTTGTCCAGTAACTCAGTCCGCCACCAACTGATCAGTAGGTGGCGGACTCATATTTTTGAACAATGTCATTAACGGTACTTTCTTCTATCAATGGTTTGTAAGTTCTTTTTTACTCATAGCTTTATTTTTATCTTATTTTTTCATTTTTAATGTCCTAGAGGACGAAGACATTACAAAAAATCCCAATTTCCCATTTATGATAATGAGAGATTGGGATTTATAAAATTGGATTGTTCCAATCGTTATACTGATTCCTCAGCTTTACTCTTTGATCGATATAATTCTAATTTGCCCATATCCACTATAAAATTGTAGGTCATTAAAATATCCAGCCCTAGAAGTCCATTATGATCTTTTGGAAGAACTCCC
The DNA here is from genome assembly GCA_021821235.1 of Bacillota bacterium. The sequence continues at coordinate 2,167 of JAKACS010000684.1, read as the reverse complement.
ACATCAATTTCAATATTCTTTATATTAAATTTATCAATTTGAATTTCATTCATTACTTTAGTATAAAAAGGAACTGATCCGCCAATCCCATATGCTTCATAAATATCGTCACCGTTTTCATATGTTACCCCTATTTCTTCTAAAACGTCCGGGCTAATAACCGTGTGAGAGGAGCCTGTATCAATAATCATATCATCGATTTGTAGCGTTTTTCCACGAAAAATAACAGTAAGTGACGTTTTAATAAGTTGTCCATCAAATGATATTTTCAATAAATTCGACTCACTCTCATCAACGGATCTTTACGAATATGAACGATACATTTCTCCCTCGATGTATGGTAAACAAGGTTTCCTGGTTCTACTTTAAAAAACTCTTTATTAGCATTTTCATCTAGAATGGAACGAATGGGTGCGACTTCATCAATAATTTTTTTGTCATCTTCCTCATGAAAATCAAGGATCGATACTAAAACAAACTGATCAGGAAATAATTCTCTAACTTCCTGCCACTTCATATTTCACCCCTCCCTTTTCCTTTATTATAAGCTATAGCTAATTACATATCATTAATCTAAAAGTGAAATTTAAGATACTTTCATCTTAAAATTGGCTAAATTTACTTCTGTATGACATTGATTCTTTCTATCATATTTAAACTTCTTATTTATTCAAGAAGATGTCGCAACTCAGGAGTAAGAATAGATTGTGCCTTATTATTGTTCATTTTTATTCTATGAATTTCCTCTTTTGCTAAACTGTACTCCCTTTTCTGTTTCCCTAGACTAATAACACAGGAAAAAGCAGTTGCAAATATCTCTACAAACCCTTGATTTAATGGGCTATTTTTGTTCCAGCAACACAACATTTTCCACATGACTCGTCTGCGGAAACATATCCACCGGCTGGATGTAGTTGACATCATAAGCACGGTTTAAGAGTTGGATGTCTTTCGCCAATGTGGATGGGTTGCATGATACATAGATGAGTTTTTTTGGTTTTACTTGTAAGATTGTTTGGATTAGCTGGTTGTCGAGGCCAGTTCTTGGCGGGTCGACGATGATGACGTCGGGGTGCCAGCCTTTTTTTACCCATTTGGGCAGGACATCTTCTGCTTTTCCCGGGACATACTTTGTGTTGGTGAAGCCGTGCCGTTTGGCGTTTTTCTTGGCGTCCTCGATCGATTCGGGGATGATGTCCATCCCGCGCACTTCTGCTGCTTGATCGGCGAGCCATAGCCCGATTGTCCCGACACCACAGTAGGCGTCCACCACTTTTTCTGTACCGGTGAGTGCGGCTGCTTTTTTGACTTCATTGTAAAGCGTAACGGTTTGCAGCGGATTCAGCTGAAAGAAAGTGCGCGCGGATAATTCAAACTGCAAATCACCCAATGTCTCTTGAATGAACTCTCTGCCGGCCAGTGCTTCGGTTTCATCACCAAAAATCAGCGATGTTTTCTGACCGTTGATGTTTTGCACAATCGACTGAACCTTTGGCAGCCTTTTTTGAATTTCCTGAACCAATAAGTCTTTTTTCGGCAGCTCCTTTTGCGTAGTGATCAGCACCACTTGAAGCTCGCCTGTTTGCAAACCGACGCGGGTGACAATCGTGCGAACAATTCCTTTGCGTGACCGTTCATTATAGATTGGAATGTGCAAGTCTTCCAAAATCCTTTTCACGATGGCGGTTGCTTCATTGGTTTGCCCATGCTGAACCGCGCAATGATCGATATCGATTAGCTGATGTGAATTAAGGCCATACAAACCAGCGAGCACCTTGCCGTTTTTTTCAGCGACTTGAAAGCTGCTTTTATTGCGGTAACCCCACGGGCTGTCCATCCCAATCGTCTCGCGGATATCAAGGCTGTCCATGTTCAGCTTCGTGTGCCGTTCCAGTGCTTGAATGATGATATCGCGTTTTTCCTTGAGCTGCTGGTCATAGCGCAAATGCTGTAGCTGGCAGCCGCCGCATTGCTCATAGACCGGGCAAAGAGGTTTGACGCGGTATGGAGACTGGATGCGGATTTTTTTAACCTTTGCTTCGGCAAACTTCGGGTGGATCTTGGTCGCTTCCACGACTACTTCCTCGCCCGGCAAAGCACCGGGGACAAACACGACTTGCTTTTTAAAATAACCGACCCCTTCGCCGTTAATTCCAAGTCGTTTAAT
>JAKACS010000683.1 GCA_021821235.1 Bacillota bacterium | reverse complement strand
CCATCTTATATTCCCCCCAAGGAGGAATGATGCCCATTTGCCATTTTATAGGCTTCCGCTTCCGCATACGTCATATGGTAAGGGATGCGTTCGGCATGTTTATTGACGGTATCTTTTCCTTGTTGGACAAAGCGCTTCGATTTGTTTCGTTTACCCATCTCGGAATCCCTCCAATTTTCGTGAGCTTGCTGAAACGGTATTGAACTGAACCGTTTCAAAACTAATATGCCCCTATAAGAATGAATTCAATGGGTAAATTGTCCTATTTAATATTTAACAGATCTGCCAAATAAACGCCGACGCCATCTTCCTCATTTGTGAGGGTCACATCGTTTGCAACTGTTTTTACTTGATCAATCCCATTTCCCATCGCCACACCGCGACCGGCATATTCGAGCATTTCCAGATCATTGTCCTCATCGCCAAATGCAACGATTCGTTCGCGAGGAATATCAAAGTAATCAGCTGCTTTTTTTAACCCAATTGCTTTATGCAGACCACTTTTGATAATTTCAATCACATGCCAAGGGGCTGCCCAGCTGCGTTGCTCAATGACTTCTGCATGGACATCGGAAAGATGCTGGCGAATTTTCTGCAAGTGATCTTCGTCCGTGTGAATGAGCAAGCTGGTTGGGGAGTCATGTAAATATCGGCTTAAATCACCTGTTGTAATTTTGGGGTTTCCCATGCTGAAAATATCCAACAATTTTTCATCATGATAATGGAAATACACTTCATCCATCACTTCGGCAATGATATTGTGAAATTGGAATGAACGGCAGGCGTCAATAATTAGTTTGGCTACGCTAATATCAAGCGGTGAGTGGATCATTCCCCAACTTGGATCTTTTGGATGGTGAATAAAAGCACCGTTAAAATTAACTATTGGCGTGTCCAGCTCCAGTTCATGATAATACATTTCACTTGAACGAAAAGGTCTTCCGGTTGCAATCATCACAATATGGCCAAGCTCTTTGGCCTTTTTTATGATTTCCTTTGTCTTTTGAGAGATTGTTTTATTATCTTTTAACAATGTACCGTCTAAATCGAGCGCGATTAAATGTCTTTCAGCCATAAGTTCTCCTTCTTCTTACAGAGTTCGGTGGTTTTGATTTCGAAAAAAGCCAACAACGTGCTACAATACAACTAGTGTTTGATTTTTTGCTCTTTCTTATGGTAACTATGTTACCAATTTTATATCGAACCTGTAAAAAAATTCACTTTAAAATTTTTTTACAGCTTGTATACTATCTTTATGCTGTGGGAGGGAAGAACTTGATCATCATTGAAAAGGAACGGATCGAAACGATTCCGCTCCTTCATGTTGCACACCAGGATACGCGCTGGCAAAAACTGCCGTTGATTATTTTTATCCATGGGTTTACAAGCGTAAAAGAACGAAATTTGCATTATGCGTTTCTTTTGGCAGAAGCCGGTTTTCGCGTCATCCTGCCGGAAGCTTTATATCATGGAGAAAGAACAGAGGACTTAAAACTAGAAGATTTTTATACCCGCTTTTGGGAAATTGTTCTGACAACGATTAATGAAGTAAAAATTGTGAAAGAATATTATGATCAAAAAGGATTGATCATAGATGGCGAAGTTGGCGTAGCGGGAACGTCGATGGGCGGGATCGCGGCTCTCGGCGCCCTCACCCAATACCCATGGATCAAAGCGGCTGTTAGTTTAATGGGCATGCCAGCATACGAGAAATATTCGTATTGGCAGCTTGAGCAATTAAAAAAACAAGGCATCCTCCTCCCTTTCACAGACGAAGAAATTCAAGAGCAAATCACGGCAATCCGGAAATACGATTTAAGCCTTCAGCCCGAAAAGCTTGCAAAGCGGCCATTGTTATTTTGGCACGGAAAAAAAGATCCAATGGTTCCCTATGTGCTGACCCGTGAATTTTTCGAATCGATCCGGCAGATGTATTACGGAAGCGAGGAGAAGCTTGTCTTTATTTCCGATGAGCATGCCGGGCACAATGTCAGCATTGCCGGTGTAACTGCTGCGGTCGATTGGTTTAAAAAACATCTCAACAACCGTTCTTTACAAAAGACGCGAAAAACGAACAGAGTGGGAGTGAATTTTCATGAATGAAGAATTAAAGGAAAATATTCTCGGTGCCCTTGAATTGGTGATCGACCCTGAATTGGGCATCGATATTGTTAACTTAGGACTAGTTTATAATATCGAAATGGATGAAGCTGGCGTTGCAACAATCACGATGACGTTAACTGCTATTGGTTGCCCGCTTGCCGGAACGATTGTTGACCAAGTTAAAAGAGCCCTTGCGGATATTCCAGAAATTAAAGATGTTGAGGTTAGCATTGTCTTTAACCCGCCATGGAATAAAGATATGATGTCAAGATACGCAAAAATTGCGCTTGGAATTCGATAATAAAACAGGAAAAACAGCAAACAAATGCTGTTTTTCTTTTGCCCTTTTTATCAGGGGATCAGTGAGGTAATTCACTTTTTCTAGAATAAAACACCTATATAATAAGAAGCAGATAGGCTTAAAGCTGGTTTTAGGGGGCGTTAACATTGGGATTTAACCGTGATTTTAATCAGGATCCGTTTATTGTAATATGGGAGTTGACTCGGGCATGTCAGCTGAAGTGCCTGCATTGCCGTGCGGAAGCGCAATACCGCCGGGATCCAAGGGAGCTTACACTCGAAGAAGGCAAGCAGTTAATTGATCAAATTTATGAAATGAATAATCCGATGCTTGTTTTTACCGGCGGGGATCCGTTGATGC
>JAKACS010000016.1 GCA_021821235.1 Bacillota bacterium | reverse complement strand
TATTTAATTGATAATTCTTTTCCCATAATTCAATAGGAGCAGAGTATACGGTAAAAAGTCCATGGTTGATAATTTCATTCTTGATCTTGTCAAGCGGTGGATCTTGAACCGGCAAAAGCTCCCGCCGAATTTCTACTCCAAAAGCTCCTGATCGTGCAATGAGTTCAATAAAGGATTCTTGCCCTTTCTCTAACACTTCTAATCTGTCGAAAGTATTTAACGCAACAATCACGTTTTGCATGAAAAAGATCCTTTCTGTGTTTTATATTCAATTAACCAAATTACTAAATCGGTTTAGTAAATCGATTTATCTTAATTATAAAGACAATGTAAGCGTTTTTCAATAGGTTTTTTAAAAATTTTAATGACCAGACGCTTATGCAGGTAGTTGCTTTTTAGACCGAATCATTCATCACGCCAAGATGATTAATTTAAATGTAGAACAGCTTTAGAAACGAAATATTTAATTTTCATTTTTAGGGATAAATTGTTCGAAATTTAATGGGCAACAGGTATTCAATTTTAATTGACGTTTACACATTAACAGCCATAATCTTTCTCATCCTTTGTTACAATAGATGGACCTTTAAAACAGTAACGACTGTATTAGGTTATTAAACATCCTATTGTCAGTAAATTTAATCCCATAAATTGATGAAATAACATGTATCATTTCTGAAAACATCGTATATACTGTGTGTATACAAAGGGAATGGAGCGTATTAGAATGGAATCAAGGAATATGAAGAAAGAAAAAGAGGTGGAAATGATGACAGCGGCAACAACGGTTCAAAGATGGGGAAACAGTCTTGCTGTGCGTATTCCTAAAGACATTGCTGAACGAGTAGAGATTCACCAAGGCTGTGAAATGGAACTTCGAGTTACTGGGAATGAAAAAACAATCACATTAATTCCTAAAAATCAACCAAAAAAATATTCATTAGACGAACTCTTAGCGCAATGTAAACCGGAAAATCGTCATCAGGAAATTGATTTTGGGATAGAGGGGAATGAAATAATCTAATGTCAACACCAGAACGCGGCGATCTTGTTTATGTCAATTTTAATCCGCAAGCAGGACATGAACAAACAGGAAATCGACCTGGAATCGTTTTGTCGCCAAAATCATTCAATGAAGCAACGGGATTTGCATCCGTCTGTCCAATCACAAACACTGTCAGGGGATGGGGTTATGAAGTCAAGCTCCCTGCGGGCTTGTCTTTTCAGGGTGTTATTTTAACCGACCAGGTGAAGAATTTGGATTGGCAGGCTCGCAACCTTCGGGTGAGAGGACAGGCCCCGGAAGAAATTGTGAACGATTGCTTAGCCAAGATACATACCTTTTTAAGCTTTTAAAAGTTAATGCGGCTGTGAAATTAAACTATGGCTATTATTTAAAAGGAAATGGGATACTAAAAGTACTCTCTTTTCTTGATACACCTTTAATGGAAATAAAATCCAATTTTCCGTTTTACCTTGACTAGCATCCTCCAACTTTCGCCGTTACACAAAAATGTGCTGACGCAAAATATTACCAGCACATTTTTACGAAATTTTACTTTTTAAGAAAATAATTTTAATAGCCACCCTAAATTGTTTTAAATATATAGAGCGTTAGTTTAACCTTTTGGGATGCCCCTAAAACAAACGACATGGGACGTCACACAATAAATTTGCGTTCTATTTTAACAATTTCATTAAGAAACTTTAATACCGTAAATCGATCTCTTAAATGGTGTGCTTCGTTTAAACTGGCTTTAATTAGTTCATTATCAATACCAAGTTGCTCTGGTAATGATTGCCCCCCAACCAACTTGATTAAATTCCGAAGTTGTAAAGGTTCGGGAAGTGCTTGAAATGCAGCAACAATTTCCTGTTTATTTTCTGTAATTTTATTTAGAATTTGCCTGCTATATTCTGAATCTCCCAGCTGCTCTAATTTAACAGAATCCGACAATAGCGAAAGAAATTCTTGAATATAAATATCAGCAAGGAGCGGTGTTGAGGCACCTACCTTGGCTCCATGCAATACTTGAGGCCTTTTTTGGCGTAAAAATTCCATTTCCCAATAATGAGAAAGATGATGTTCTCCTCCGGAAGCAGGGTGTGATTGGCCGAATATCAACATAGCTAATCCAGAATGTATCAATGCCTTCATTAAAATACGGATTCCTTCTTTATCACCTTTGGCAATTAGTTCCGCCTTTTTCACACAGCTTTCCAACGAATCCAGTGTGACTTGGGCAACCAATGGGCAATATGGCTCATTAGCAACTAGATGACCAAATTTCCAATCCAAAAGGGAAGTGTGTTTCGCCATCATATCACCGAAGCCAGCTGCAATCATTTTCTTGGGAGCATTTTCTAAAACTGCTAAATCGGCAAAAATTGCAAGTGGAGCAGCTGTTTGGTACGTTTTCTTTACCCCTCTTATAACCAACGGAGCTCCCATTGAAGCAAAGCCATCGACTGAAGGAGCAGTTGGAATCGAAATAAACGGTTTTCCTAGTTTATAGCTTGAAAAGCGAACAATATCATGAATTGTTCCAGATCCAATAGCAACAAACACATCTGCTTCTGTTGCTGCTTCAATTAAGACTTGAACAATCGCAGCCTCGTCTGCAGCAACATCGTTATTTTCATCAGCCTGAATAAGAGAAACTGAATACGGTATATCTTCATCCTTCAAAAAATCAACAAAATGCTCCCCTGCTGCTTGGTATGTGTGTTCATCGGCAATCAGAGCAACCTTTTTAAACTTCTTTGTTTTTATGTAGGAAACACTTTGCTTTAAAGCTCCATCATCGATTACAATTTTTTCAATTGAAATTTCATTATGGTGATTGCCGCATTGACAGCTTTCTGCAAGTGAAGTAATCTGAGTTAATACGTCGTTCAAACGATTTCCCTCCCCGGAAAGTGATAAACCTAAAATTATACGATCCTGTTAACAATTTTCATATGTCCTCATTTTTAATAAGGACCGCGAATATTCTTATGGACTTCTTTTTGATAGAATTCACGCAGGCGCAATAACTCAGCATTATTAAAATTAGGGACATTTATTGTTTCAAGATTATCTGCAACTTGCTTTACGTTTTTAAAACCTGGAATCACACATGAAATCGCATCAAAAGTAAGGATCCACTTTAAAGCAGCTCTTGTCATATTTCCTCGGCCATCTGCAATCCATCTTAGTTTCTCACTGAATTCTACTCCCTTTTTAAATTCAATACCGGCAAAGGTTTCACCAACATTAAATTGTTGGCCATCGCGATTAAAATTACGGTGATCATTTTCTGCAAAATGTGTATCTTTCGTAAATTTTCCTGTTAAGAGCCCACTTGCCAAGGGAACGCGTCCCAAAATACCGACACCCTTTTCTTTTGCAACAGGGAATAACTCATCAATTGGCTTTTGACGAAAGATATTAAAAATAACTTGGAGTGCTCGAACATTTGGATTTTTCATTGCGATTAGACCTTCTTCCACTGTTTCTACACTCACACCATAATAACGGATTTTCCCCTCCTGCTGTAGCTTGTCAAGCACCTCGAACACTTGGCCATCTTGGATAATTTCAAGCGGCGGACAATGAATCTGATAAAGATCGATTCTTTCCCTTTCCAGCCTTTTTAAACTGTTTTCACAATAGGTACGAACACTTTTTTCCGAATAGGTTTCACGTTCAAAAATATCCCCCGCTCGGCAGAACTTAGTTGCAACATGAATGTCATCTTCTTTTCCCTTTGTCACCTTTGCAAGCAACTGTTCGCTATGCCCGCCACCATATACATCCGCTGTATCGAAAAAATTGACCCCCGTTTCTATCGCTAGCTCCAACGCACGGATGGATTCTTTATCATCCGTTTTCCCCCAGTCGCCACCAATTCCCCATGTCCCAAAACTGACCTCACTAACCTTTAAATCGGTATTTCCAAGTTGGCGGTAGTTCATAGAAATCCTCCTTTTGATTCTAAAAAATCCCATACTAGAAAAGAAAATATCACTTAAGAAATTGCCTTTTAGGGCAGGCCACTTGTATGGCCTACCCTAGTAAAATCAATGTCATTATGATGCTTTATTTTTATTCCAAATATCGAAGGCAACTGCTGCTAACAATACAAGACCTTTGATGGCTTGCTGCCAGTCAATTCCTAGTCCGATAATGGACATCCCATTATTCATAACCCCCATTACCAGACCACCGATGATAGCTCCGCCAACAGTTCCCACACCGCCATATGCAGATGCACCACCAATAAAGCTTGCGGCGATTGCGTCAAGTTCGAAAAGATTTCCTGCTTTTGGTGTTGCTGCATTTAAACGTGCAGCAAAGAGTATACCAGAAAGGGCTGCTAAAACACCCATATTAACAAAGACCCAAAAAGTAACCTTTTTTGTTTTAATTCCTGATAAAGCTGCGGCTTTTTCATTACCACCAATAGCATAAATATGTCTTCCCATTACAGTCTTTTTCGTTATGAAAGTGTAAATAAATACAAGTAAAAATAAGATGATTAAGATATTAGGTATACCATCGTATGTTGCAAGAACATACATTAAAACGTTGGTCAATAAAATAACTCCAACAATCTTTGCGAAAAATAAACCTTGTGAAGAAACTGGAAAGTTATATTTTAACTGAGTTTTACGCAATCTTACTTCATTCAATATATATACGATTGATAAAATAATTCCTATGAAAATTGTAAATATATGTAAATTTTTTCCATTAAAAATATCTGGAATAAATCCGGAAGCCATACTCTGGAAAGATTTTGGATATGGTGCAATTGACTGACCTTGAAGAACAAGCATTGTCAGTCCTCTAAATAGCAACATACCTGCTAGTGTTACGATAAAGGAAGGAATTTTAACATAAGCTACCCAGAAACCTTGCCAAGCTCCGATCACAGCTCCTAAAAATAAAGAAATAATTATAGCTAAAAACACACTCATATGGTAATTAATGATTAAGATTCCAGAGATGGCTCCTACGAAAGCTGCTACCGATCCAACTGATAAATCGATATGCCCGATTATAATAATCAGTACCATCCCAACAGCAAGGACAAGAATATAGCTGTTTTGGAGGATTAAGTTAGTAATATTAAGCGGTTTCAAAAGAATTCCATCTGTTAAGAATTGAAATAATACCGCAATCAATACTAACGCAATAAACATTCCATATTGGCGAATGTTGCTTTGTATGAGCTTTGTAATTGAATCCTCTTTACTTTCGCGAGGCTGTTTCTTTATTGTTTCTGTTTGCGTACTCATTATTTATCACCTCTGCCCATAGTCATAAACTTCATAATTTTTTCTTGTGAAGCATCTGCTTTTAGCAATTCCCCTGTTAATCTTCCTTCGCTCATTACATAAATTCGGTCACATATCCCCAATAGCTCTGGAAGTTCAGATGAAATAGCCAAGATCCCTTTTCCTTCATCAGCAAGCTGGTTGATGATGGTATAGATTTCATACTTAGCGCCAACATCAATGCCTCGTGTAGGTTCATCAAGGATCAAAATATCGGGTTCTGTCATAATCCATTTGCTTAAAACAACCTTTTGCTGATTACCACCACTTAAGTTACAAGTTAGCTGCGAAATACTTGGTGTTTTAATTTTCATTTTTTCCCGGTAGCTGTCTGCTTCCATCACTTCACGGTTTTGATTAATAACTGTGGCCTTTGAGATTTTTTTTAAACTCGCTACCGAAATGTTCGTTTTAATGTCTTCAATTAAGTTTAGTCCATACTGTTTCCGATCTTCTGTTACATATGCTAATCCATTGTTAATTGCTGTAGATATATCCTTCATTTCTATTTCAGTGCCATTTTTATATAAATGACCACTTATTTTCTTCCCATAAGACCGACCAAAAATACTCATCGCAAGCTCTGTACGGCCAGCACCCATTAGACCAGCGATCCCAACTATTTCCCCTTTTTTAATATTAAAATTTACTGAATCAATTACTTTTTGATCACTATGTAATGGATGATATACATTCCAGTCTTTTACCTCAAAAATTACTTCCCCTATATTTGAATTACGGTCAGGGTAACGGTTTGTTAAATCCCTGCCAACCATACCTTTAATTATCCGATCTTCAGACACATGATCCTTCTCCATATTTAATGTTTCAATTGTTTGTCCATCACGTATGATCGTAATTGAATCTGCGACTTTTGTTATCTCATTTAATTTATGAGAAATAATAATCATGGTCATTCCTTGTTTTTTAAATTCTAACATAAGATTTAATAGGTTCTGACTGTCATCTTCGTTTAAAGCCGCTGTTGGCTCATCAAGAATGAGAAGTTTTACTTTCTTGGATAATGCTTTTGCGATTTCAACAAGCTGCTGTTTACCAACTCCAATATCCATAATTAATGTGTTTGGATCCTCTGTTAAACCAACTTTTCTAAGTAACTCTCTTGTTCTTATGATGGTTTCATTCCAATTTATAACCCCACGTTTGGCTTGTTCATTTCCTAGAAAGATATTTTCAGCAATAGATAATTCAGGTATTAAAGCCAACTCCTGGTGGATAATAACAATACCAAGGTCTTCACTACCTTTAATATCTTTGAATTCACAAACATTCCCAGTAAAAAGAATTTCTCCGTTATAGGATCCATGTGGATAAACACCACTTAAAACCTTCATTAAAGTTGATTTCCCGGCGCCATTTTCACCACATAAGGCGTGGATTTCTCCTTGTTTCACTTGCAAACTTACATTGCTTAGTGCTTTTACGCCCGGGAATTCCTTAGTAATACCTTTCATTTCCAAAATTGTCGCTGTCATTCTTTCACCACGCCCTCATAATGGTAATAAATGATTTAGTGGTTACACTCGGAACCACTAAATCATTTAACTTTAAAATTGGCAAATTACTTGCCAAGTTCTTTTTCTGTATAATATCCGCCATCTACTAGAACAGACTTGTAGTTATCTTTATCAACAGAAACTGGTTGTAAGAGATATGAAGGAACAACTTTAACACCATTGTTATACGATTTCGTATCGTTAACTGGTACTGTTTTACCATCTAAAATTGCCTGTGCCATTTTTACAGTTTGTTTTGCTAATGCACGCGTATCTTTATAAACTGTTTGCGTTTGTTGACCAGCAATAATTGATTTCACAGATGCTAATTCTGCATCTTGTCCAGTAATAACTGGGAGTGGTTTTGAAGTAGTACCATAACCAACACCTTTTAAGGATGACAATATTCCAATACTAATTCCATCATAAGGAGAGAGTACAGCATCTACTTTTTCAGTCGTATAGTTTGCACTCAATAAGTTATCCATCCGTGATTGAGCAGTTGCACCGTCCCAGCGAAGAGTAGCAGCTTGCGAGAATTTTGTCTGACCGCTGCGTACAACTAATTTACCAGACTTAATATATGGTTCTAATACTGACATAGCACCATCCCAGAAGAAATATGCGTTATTATCGTCTGGAGAACCTCCAAACAGCTCAATATTAAATGGTCCTTTTCCGTCTTTTAGACCAAGTTTGTTTTCAATATATGAACCTTGTAGAACTCCCACTTTGAAGTTATCAAAAGTCGCATAGTAATCTACATACTTACTTTTCTTAATTAACCGATCATAGGCTATTACCTTAATTTTTTGTTTATTGGCTTCATCTAGCACCTTTGTTAGCGCTTCACCATCAATGGAACCGATTACTAAAATATTTACACCTTTTGTAATCATGTTTTCGATTTGAGAAACCTGGTTTTCTACTACATCTTCCGCATACTGTAGATCAACTTTATATCCCTGTTTTTCAAATTCCTTTTTCATATAATTACCGTCTTTTATCCATCTTTCAGATGACTTGGTTGGCATAGCAATCCCAACATACCCTTTAGATCCTTTTCCACCAGTAGCACTACTGCATGCCGCTAAGGAAAAAACCACAACGATCATGACTACTAAAGATATTAACTTTTTCACAAATGAGCCCCCTTATAACTTATTAATTTATCTCAATACCTTTTTAGGTATATGAGTACCACGAAAAAAATTAAAAATTCACATAATAGTATGCGCTTTCATTTGATTTTTAAAAAAAATCTGAAATTGTTGTACGCACAATAAACTATTAATCTTTTTAGAAATTAAATACCACTAAACGATAACTAATGTATTGTACGTACAACCATTATAAAACATTAGAGTAGTTTTAGGCAACTACTAAAAGTATTATTTTTTACAATAGATATAATTAGAATTCTGAGTGAATCTTCTCCTAAATTACCTATACACAATTTCATTCCAACGCAATTCATTAATAAAATCATGTGTTTTGGTATGTTTGTTGATCACAACCATTTCAATGCCTGCTAATTCAGAAAAATCTCTCAGTTGTTCAGTTGTTATTTTATACGAGAAGCATGTATGGTGCGCTCCGCCAGCTTGAATCCAATTTTCCACCGCCTGACTTAAAGATGGTTGTGTTTTCCAGAGTACTCTTGCCACTGGCAGGTTAGGCATTTTTTCTTCAGGTTGAACTGCATCAACCTCATTTATAAGTAAGCGGAAGCGATGTCCGAGATCAATAATTGAAGCATTTAGCGCAGAGCCACCTCTTCCATCAAATACAACTCTTGCAGGATCCTCTTTGCCGCCAATTCCTAGTGGATGAACCTCAATTTTAGGGCGGGTTGCAGCAATCGTCGGACAAACTTCAAGCATATGAGCTCCCAATACCATTTCATTACCCGGCTCAAAGTGATAAGTATAGTCTTCCATAAAGGAAGTCCCTTCGTTTCCCGCAATAATTTTCATCAAACGGACAAGTGCGGCTGTTTTCCAGTCACCTTCACCCGCAAAACCATACCCTTGCTCCATGAGGCGTTGAACTGCAAGTCCAGGGAGCTGGCGCATCCCGTGTAAATCTTCAAAGGTGGTAGTAAAGGCACTGTAACACCCTTCAGTTAAAAATGCTTTTAAGCCAAGTTCGATTTTTGCTTGATAACGGATCGAATCCCTGATTGGGCCATCTGTAAGGCCTTCTGGAACAATCTCATAAAGATCCTCATATTCCGCCAATAATTGGTCTATTTCTTGCTCTAAAACATCATTCATCCGTTGAACCAAGTCACCGACTCCGTAACCGTTTACTGTCCAACCAAATTTGATTTGTGCCTCTACTTTATCTCCTTCGGTGACGGCTACTTGGCGCATGTTATCTCCAAATCTAGCAACCTTTAAGTTCTTGCTTACCGCAAAAGCTACGGCTGTTTTGGTCCAATTGCCAATTCGTTCTCTAACCTCTTGGTTTTCCCAGTGTCCCATAATCACCTTACGTTTCACATTTAATCTAGCAGCCATGAAACCATATTCGCGATCCCCATGAGCGGATTGATTTAAGTTCATGAAATCCATATCAATGGAATCCCATGGAATATCACGATTAAATTGAGTAGCTAAATGGAGCAAGGGTTTTTGTAGCGTAGAAAGCCCTGCAATCCACATTTTTGCTGGGGAAAAAGTATGCATCCAAGTAATAATTCCAGCACAATTTTCATCCAAATTCGCTTCTAAAACGAGTCTGCGGATGGCATCGGATTCTTTTACAACATCTTTAAATACAATTTTATATGGTATGGAAGTGCTGTTATCTAAACCATTTACAATCACTTTTGAATTTTTTTCTACATCTTTCAGAGCATCTTCTCCATAGAGCAATTGGCTTCCTGTGACAAACCAAAATTCATACGGTTTAATAGTTAACAAGGTAAATCCCCCTTATTTTTTGTTTATTGTTATTAAAACATTCCATTAAATTACTTTTGCCCATAATATGCATTAGCACCATGCTTACGAAGATAATGCTTATCTAATAAAAATTGTTCAATTGGCTTGATATCAGGGTTCAGCTGTAGCGTATGCAAAGCCATTTTTGCAACTTCCTCTAGGACAACCGCATTGTGTACTGCCTGTTTTGCATCTTTGCCCCAGCAGAATGGAGCATGGTTGGATACAAGAACTCCAGGCATCGCCAATGGATCAATGCCTCCAGTTTCAAAAGTATCGATAATGACATTGCCGGTTTCCAACTCATAAGCCCGGTTAATTTCCTCTTTTGTTAACTCCCGAGTACAAGGAATTTCTCCATAGTAATAGTCTGCATGAGTTGTTCCAAACGCAGGAATTGGGCGCCCTGCCTGAGCCCAGCTTGTTGCCCATGGTGAATGGGTATGTACAATCCCTCCGATAGTTGGGAAGGCCCGATAAAGCGCGACATGTGTTGGTGTATCAGAAGATGGACGTAATTTCCCTTCCACAATCGTGCCATCTAAATCAACGACCACGAGGTCTTCAATTTTCAACTCAGCGTATGGAACCCCGCTTGGCTTTATAACAACAAGTTCCTCTTCCCGATCGATACCGCTTACATTTCCCCAAGTAAAAGTAACCAGCTCATGTTTCGGAAGTTGCAAATTAGCCTCTAGAACTTCTTGCTTTAATTGTTCGAGCATACTGTTTCCTCCTCTTTTTGTAAGGAGCTTTCTTTCTTGATTTGTTTCAATATTTTCATAACATTATTTTCGCCTTTGCCAAAGTAATCATAGAGTCTGGCATATTCTTGATAAAGCTTCTCATAAACTTCTACGTTATTTTTGTTAGGTTGATAGATAGTATCTTTTATTTTACCCATTTCTTTTGCTGCCTCTGTAATGCTGTCGTAACCACCGCGTTCTTTTCTAGCTGCAACAGCACCAAACATGGCTGACCCAAGTGCAGGTGTTTGCGAGGATGCCGAGATCTTAATCTCCATATTCAATACATCCGCGTAAATTTGCATCATGAAGGCATTTTTTTCAGCTATACCACCGCAAGCATAGAATTCATTGATTGCAACCCCATTTTCACGGAATGTTTCTACTATCATCCGAGTTCCGTAAGCCGTCGCTTCAATTAATGCACGATAAATTTCTTCGGGTTTAGTCAATAGAGTAGCTCCTAAAAGCATTCCTGTCAGATCCGCATCAACAAGGGTTGACCGATTCCCATTCCACCAATCTAATGCAAGCAAACCGCTTTCGCCAACTTTTAATTTACTAGCCTTTTCTGTTAACAATTGGTGAATATTCATTCCTTTTTCTTTTGCTTCTTCGAAGTAATTTGCCGGAACACAATTTTTTGTAAACCATTCAAAATGGTCGCCCACACATGATTGCCCTGCTTCATATCCCATGTATCCTGGTATGATTCCATCTTCAACAACACCGCACATGCCTGGAACAACCTTTTCTTTTTCACCTAGCAACACATGACAAGTTGATGTTCCGATGATTGCTAGCATTTTCCCTGGCTCTGTAATACCCACAGCTGGCAATGAGACATGTGCGTCTACGTTTGCCACCGCCACTGCTGTTCCTGGATTTAATCCTGTTAATTTTGCAGCTTCCTCTGTAATTTCACCAGCTTTAGATCCAATTGGAACAATTTTAGTAGATAATTTATCTTCCACAACATTCTCTAATCTAGGATCAAGTGCTTTAAAGAATTCTTTAGAAGGATAACCATCTTTTTTATGCCAAATAGCTTTGTAACCTGCCGTACAACTATTTCGGTTCATTTCACCTGTCAACTGATAGACAACCCAATCAGTTGCTTCTAATATTTGATCTGCGGCTTCATAAATCTCGGGTGCCTCGTTTAAAATTTGCCAAATTTTAGGTATCATCCACTCTGAAGAAATCTTTCCGCCATAACGCTGTAAAAATTTTTCATTACGGCTTTCTGCAATTTCATTTAGCTTGTTGGCCTCGTCCTGCGCAGCATGGTGTTTCCAAAGTTTAACATAGCTGTGTGGATTATTAGCGAATTCATCTTTTATACATAATGGTGTTCCATCATGATCAATCGGTAAGATTGTACATGCAGTAAAATCTACCCCTAAACCAATGACATCATCAGCTGAAACTTGTGCTTTTTTCAATACTTTGGGAATAGTAAACTGCAATACTTCCATATAATCCTTTGGATGTTGCAGAGCCCAGTCATTTTCTAACCTTGTTGTACCATTTGGTAAAAATTCATCCATGACTCCATGTAAATATTCTTTAATAGCGGTCGCAATTTCCTTACCTGTCCCTACTTCTACAAGCACAGCCCTTCCTGACTGTGTTCCATAATCAACCCCAATTGAATACTTCGTCATCTTTTCTCACTTCCTATCTGAAAATTATCTTTTAAGAAAAGCTAAGATTTGAAAGCCTTGTCATTTATATACAAGTAAAATGGAAAATAAAACTTGTACGCATGAGTTTAATTTCATTTTATCACGCTACACTATTTTTGCAACGAAAAAATTAAAGGCTTTAAGAATTCTTTTCGTTGCTTTAAGCATTATTTAATAGAGAAATTTTAATTTATTTGTTACCATAGTATTACGGAAATATTGTACGTATAAGTTAATACGTTAGCATACATGTGAAAGTGGTGATTTTGTGACTCAACAGACAAAACACAATATGGTCAAAGAAAAAATTATGGAATGGATTTCGAACGGCGAGGTTATGCCTGGAGAAAAAATATACTCAGAAAATGAACTTGTAAAGATGTTCGGAGTAAGTAGACACACGATCCGTCAAGCAATAGGTGATCTTGTCCATGAAGGATGGTTGTATAGAGAGCAAGGAGCCGGAACTTTTTGTTCGGATCCTTTAAATCAAACCGAAGAAAAGGAACAAAGTCCTAAGGAAAATGGCAAAAATATTGGTCTGATTACCACGTACATCTCAGACTATATTTTCCCATTAATTATAAAAGGAATTGAATCTTATTTGTCCACTAAAGGGTATTCATTAATTTTAGCAAGTACAGATAATAATGTAGAAAAAGAAAAACAATGTTTACAGTCCATGCTGAACAGAAACATTGACGGTTTGATTGTGGAGCCAACTAAAAGTAGCAGCTACAACCCAAACATTCACTATTATTTAGAATTAGAAAAGAACCATATTCCATATTTAATGATTAACCAATATTATTCTCAGCTGTCTCCACCTCATATTATTTTGGATGATGAAAAAGGGGGATTTATTGCAACAGAGCATTTAATTAAATTAGGTCATGAGAAAGTTATCGGTGTTTTTAAAACGGACGACATGCAAGGAATTTATCGGATGCAAGGATTTATCCGTGCCTTTAGAGAACATCAGCTCCAACTTTTCCCTGAAATGATCGTTAATTTTTCAACAGAAGAGCAAGACAACAGTCTATTTGAAAAGTTAAAAAATATATTGATCTCTTCAGATTTACACCCAACAGGAATCGTATGCTATAATGATCAGACTGCATTACGAGTATTAAACTTGCTAAGAGAGTTGAAATTACGTGTACCTGAAGACATTTCTATTGTCGGTTACGATGATTCTTATCTTGCTGAAGCAACAGAAACAAAACTTACCTCTGTTACACATCCGAAAATGGATATGGGAGTGGAAGCGGCTAAATGGATTGTATCTGCATTTGAAAATAAATTTTCAGGGAGTTCCAGCCTAGGATCGATTATATACGACCCTCAGCTGGTTATTAGAAGTTCAACATTATCAACAAAAAGTTTGGAAAATATTAATTAGGACTGACTCATAAAAAAATCAGCATATGACGAAACTCCTGATCTAAGATAAGAATTGTAAGAAAAACCAGTTTCTCTTGACTTGTAGAAGGAGATTTTTTATTTCGCACACTTATGGTGCTACAAGATGTCAAGACAGTTTTTTTAAAAAGTTAAGGTGTATAGATGTTTAAATTACTTATATATTTCTAGAATACAAGTGCATTAATTCCTTAAACCAATATGGGAATTGAGGGAAAAAATGCTAATGAAATAGATTGTCGCCAGTGGAGGACATATACCAAACGATGGCCCGGGAGAATGGTTTCCCCCTATCCCCGAAATCCCTCCCAAGCGCCGAAAT
>JAKACS010000682.1 GCA_021821235.1 Bacillota bacterium | reverse complement strand
ACTGCGGGCGCCGCTGACAACAATCCGGGGCAATCTCGATATTTTAACAAATGTAAAGAATATCCCTGAAAGCGAGAAAGCGGAGATTCTGACGGACATCCGCAACGAAGCAATTCGGATGTCAAAACTCGTATCCGATTTGCTTTCACTTGCCAGAGTCGAAGCAGGGCAAGTCGGGGATAAAAAAATTGTTTGCCTGTCGGAGGTTACAAAAGGAGTACTCGCAGAAATTGTCTCATGGGAGAAAAAAACAAAGGTTGATTCCCAAATTAATGAACATATTTGCGTTTGGGGAGATGAAGATTCCCTCAAGCAGCTGATGATCATCCTAATCGATAATGCGATAAAATATTCTCCGCCAAATAGTTCCATCCTTGTAACCATGACGAAGGAAAACGAAAAAGCAGTGGTTGTTGTACGAGACTGGGGTATAGGAATTGAGGAAAACGAGCTGGCTTCTATTTTTGAGCGCTTCTATCGCACAGATGCCGCCCGAAGGCATTCCCAAGAGGGCACTGGTCTGGGACTGTCAATTGCAAAATCGATTGTCGAAGAAAATCACGGAACGATTTTTGTAAAAAGCAAGGTTCATGAAGGCACAGAATTCACGATCTCGTTTCCGCTCCTTCAGTAGTCCAATTAAAAATTCACAAAAACTCCATAAAAGTAGTTTATGATAATGAAAATGTTCGATATATTAGGATAGAAACCGATCATACGCTTGAACTTTATTTTGGAGAGAGGGATAGAGATGTTATCAATTTTATTGGCCGGGACAGCGCCAGGGATGGCTTTGCTGAGTTACTTCTATTTAAAAGATAAATATGAGCCGGAGCCAGTGTTATTAGTGGTTCGCACCTTCCTTTTCGGTGCCCTGTTAATCTTTCCAGCGGCTTTTATTGAATATGTGCTGAATATTGAAAACATAGGCAGTTCGGATTTAAGCAGTTCCTTCCTTACTTCCGGAATGCTTGAGGAATCGTTTAAATGGATTGTTCTTTTTTATTCGGCATACCGGCATGTTGAATTTGACGAACCCTTTGATGGTATTGTGTATGGAACATCGGTTTCGTTAGGTTTTGCCACAGCTGAGAATATTATGTATTTGCTTTCAAATGGAGTGGAATACGCACTGAATCGCGCGCTGTTTCCGGTATCAAGCCATGCGCTCTTTGGCGTTATTATGGGTTATTATCTAAGCAGGGCGAAATTTGCAGCGCGATCAAAGTGGGGGTGGATGGTATTGTCCATTACCGTTCCTTCCGTCTTCCACGGCATTTTTAACTATATTTTAATCAAAGAAACTTCCTGGTTAACCGTTATGGTCGCATACATGATCTTTTTGTGGTGGTTTGGCATGAAAAAAATCCATGTCGCCGAAATTTTAAGCAAAGCCCACTTTAGCAAGCAGTACAGCATGCAAAAAGCACTAAATTCAACATTAGCCTGATAAAAAAGGACGAAGCGGCTTCGTCCTTTTTTCGTTGTTGCTAATCTTGCACGATTTTTCGTTAAAGTTCTTATGTTGTTCTTATCATCTATTCAGTTTGTTCTTAGAATCCTTTTTTAAAATTGAAACAAAGATCATGTGGCTAAAATCATTTTTCCTTTTAAGGGAGGGGGGAGTTGTATGGTGTATCTCTCCGGTTAAGAACGGTGTTTGGCGATATTTTTAAAAAGATCGATAGAAATGAGGAATTGTCTCGATGATACCTATTTTTAGTATTGGCCCCATTACTCTTTATTTTTTCGGCTTAATGATTGCAATTGGTGCATTGACAGGCCTTTATTTTTTAACGACTGAAGCCAAAAGGCAGGGTCTTAACCATGAAGCGTTAATGGAAATTGCTATTTATTCCGTCATTGGCGGGATCATTGGTGCAAGGATTGTGTATATACTTGTATATGATCCTTCCTATTATTTAGCAAACCCAATGAAAGTATTTGCGATCAGTGAAGGCGGGCTTTCCATTCATGGCGGGATTTTAGGCGGATTATTGGTTGGCTTATGGTTATTGAAGCGTCGAAACATTCCCATTTGGAAAACGCTCGATATTGTTGCCCCAGCAATCATCTTAGCTCAAGGAATAAGCCGGATTGGCTGTGACGTGTTTGGCGGGCCGATTTCCCGCAGCCTGCCTTGGGGAATAGAGGTGAACGGCGAGTACCTCCACCCTGCCCAAGCTTATGAATTTCTTCTCGATTATTTAATGTTTGGCTACTTATGGCTGCGGCTGAAAAAGCCTGCCTATACGGGACAAATTTTTATCCATTATTTAATTGGGTATATGATTATTCGGGGAATTGTCGAGTTTACACGAATCAATCCGCTCGTATTTGGTCCTTTCAGTGTAAGCCATGTTTTAAGTTTAATCGGAATCCTTTTCGGACTCGGCTTGATGTGGTATCGGCGAAAAAGCCCATCTGCAAACGAGGGTGTGCGACTTCATAAAAGTGATTATCTAAAAACATCTCTGACCGTGCTAGCCTTAATGATCATCTCATTAGTGATTTATTACACTATTCGCGGCTAAAATGCTTATCACCATTCAGCATGAATTTGACAAAGCGAGATATATTGTATTTACGATAGAGGGAGGAATGAGGACAATGCTAAAAAAATTTACCATCCCTATACTCATTGCCTTAGTGGTTGTACTTATTTTGGCACTTTTGGGAAAATGGACATGGATTTTATGGGGAATCATCCTTCTCCATCCGTTAATGCATGTATTTGGCCATAACCATTCAGGATCCCATAGTCATGCTAAAAA
>JAKACS010000681.1 GCA_021821235.1 Bacillota bacterium | reverse complement strand
CGAATGCGCCAATAAAAGGTGGTACCGCGGAACGATTTTTCCGTCCTTTTTCTAAAGGATGGGAAGGTCGTTTTTTTATTTTGGGCAAAGAAAAGGCATGGTGTTTATGAAAAAACAATTAATTGTTGTAAAAATTGGCAGCAGCTCGTTAACTACTCAGGCTGGCATATTGTCCGAACAAAAAATGCGCGATCATATTGAAGCACTCGCTTACTTAAAAAATCAAGGTCATGACGTGATCTTGATTTCATCCGGAGCAGTTGCGGCGGGATTCAGCGCACTAGGATATTCTTCGCGGCCAAAAACAACCGCTGGAAAACAAGCAGCAGCTGCAGTAGGTCAGGGGCTATTGATGCAGCATTATCATCAGCTTTTTCAAGAATTTGCAGTCACGCCGGCACAAATTTTAGTCACCAGGGATGATTTTTACAGCCGTCAACGTTTTCATAATTTGTATTCCACTATTTCAGAGCTCTTGCACCGGGGCATCCTGCCGATTTTGAATGAAAATGACTCTGTTTCAATTAAAGAGTTGACGTTTGGGGACAATGACATGCTTTCCGCTCTTGTCAGCGGCTTTTTGCATGCGAATGCGTTAATTATTTTAACGGACGTCAACGGATTGTACGACGGCAATCCGAAAGTTTCAAAAAACGCAAAGAAGTATCATTTTATTCCGGAGGTTTCAGAGGAGCTTTTAAGCATAGCCGGAGAAAGCAGCACGAAAGTCGGCACTGGCGGGATGCGATCGAAGCTGTTGGCAAGCCAAAAAGCATTATCCCTTGGAGTCAGTGTATTTGTTGGTACGGGAAAAGGAAGGGAAAAACTGGCGGATATTTTAACAGGCAAAGGGGATGGAACCTATATTGGCGGTCCTTTTCAATCACAAATGCAAATGAAAAAGCAATGGATTGCCTATCATTCTCAAGTTGGCGGAATAATCGAAGTCGATGAGGGGGCGGAAAAGGCAATCGTTCAAAAAGGCAGCAGTCTGCTTCCGGTTGGGGTAACCAAAGTAATGGGTGATTTTAATGCTATGGATGTCGTAGCCGTTCGAAATCAAAAAGGTGAGATCATCGGCAAAGGTCAAATTTATTATTCTGCCAAGGATATTGAAAAGGTGAAAGGGCTGCCGAGCAACTTGGCAAAGGAATACTCGGTGAATCACCGTGCGGAAGTGATTCACCGCGATAATTGGGTAACGATGAGAGGGGTGACCGCAAATGAGCGAATTGTTGGACAAAGGAAAAAAGCTAGGAAAAGCAGCGAAAAAGCTGGCGATTCTTTCGACAGCTGAAAAAAACAATGCCCTTGCAAAAATGGCTGAAGAGCTACTAAAACAAAAAGAATGGATTTTAGAAGAAAATGCCAAAGATATTCAAACGGGAAAAGAAAACGGGTTGTCTTCCTCTTTATTGGATCGGCTGCTTTTGACAAACGAGAGATTGGAACAGATCGCTGAAGGAATCCGCCAATTAATTCTTCTGAATGATCCAATCGGCGAAACGATTGAATTATGGGAGCGCCCTAACGGCTTACAAATTGAAATGATCCGCGTGCCGCTCGGCGTGATCGGAATGGTGTATGAAGCTCGGCCAAATGTCACTGTTGATGCTGCCGGTCTTTGCTTGAAGGCTGGAAATGCGGTGCTGCTTCGTGGCAGCACGTCAGCGTTAAATTCCAACAAGGCACTTGTACAGGTCATGCAGCGTGCGCTAACAGAAACTGCCATCCCGTCTGATGCGGTCCAACTATTGGAGGATACAAGCCGTGAAACGGCTACGGAGATGTTTAAATTGAATCAATACTTGGATGTACTGATCCCAAGAGGTGGAGCAGGTTTGATTCAATCCGTAATTCAAAACGCAACCGTTCCTGTTCTTGAAACCGGTGTCGGCAACTGCCATATTTTTATTGATGAAACAGCTCAGCGGCATATGGCGATCGATATCGCAATCAATGCGAAAACGCAGCGGCCTTCGGTTTGCAATGCGGCCGAAACGATCCTAATTCATAAAAACTGGCCTTACTCAGCTGAATTATTAACAGCGCTCCAGGAAAAAGGGGTGGAGCTGCGCGGCGATGAGACTCTTTCTTCCCAGTATTCATTTGTCACTCATGCAACTGAACAAGACTGGTCAACAGAATTTTTAGCTCCAATTTTGGCCGTAAAACAGGTTGAAAATGTCCAAGAAGCGATTGAGCATATTGATCAATACGGAACGAAACATTCGGAAGCAATTATTAGTGAAGACCAACAAAATGTCCAACGTTTTTTTCAAGCTGTTGATGCCGCTGTTTTGTACCATAATGCCTCTACCCGATTCACGGACGGGGAACAGTTCGGTTATGGAGCAGAAATCGGCATTAGTACGCAAAAACTGCATGCCCGCGGGCCGATGGGGCTGCGCGCTATCACCACCACAAAAGCGATTGTCAGGGGTAACGGGCAAGTTCGCAAATAACAAAAGAAAAAGCATTTCCTGAAAAAAGGAATGCTTTTTCTTTATAATATCAGAATTTATATCCTAATTTATCATCCAGACCAGTAAAAGGGAAAAAACCGGTTGATAGAAGAGTCTATCGCTCACTAAATACCAGTAAAAGGGAAAAACCAGGTTGATAGAGGAGTCTATCGCTCAGTAAATACCAGTAAAAGGGAAAAAACCTGTTGGTAGAAGAGTCTATCGCTTGGAAAATGCCAGTAAAAGGTAAAAAACCGGTTGATAGAAGAGTTTATCACTCAGTAAATACCAGTAAAAGGGAAATCGATAGTTACT
>JAKACS010000680.1 GCA_021821235.1 Bacillota bacterium | reverse complement strand
GGTACTCGGAAAATCAGAAAAAGAAGCAAGGGAAACAGCCGAGTTTTATTTGCAAAAAGTCGGAATTCCAGAAAAGGCAAATGCGTACCCGACTCAGTTGTCAGGCGGCCAGCAGCAACGTGTTGCTATCGCACGCGGACTGGCAATGAAACCGGAAATCATGCTATTTGATGAGCCGACATCCGCACTCGACCCCGAAATGATTGGAGAAGTTTTAGAAGTCATGAAAACGCTCGCGAAAGAAGGCATGACCATGGTCGTTGTCACACACGAAATGGGATTTGCCCGAGAAGTGGCTGATCGGATTGTGTTTATGGATCAGGGGATGATTCTTGAGGAGGCTGTGCCAGAGGAGTTTTTCGCACATCCGCGAGAGGAACGGGCTCAATTGTTCCTCAGCAGGATTTTAAACCATTAAGCATGGTTCTATGATATGGAGTTCCTATACTCACATAGATTATCTATTTAAAAGGGGAGGAAAAAGAATGAAGAGAATCTTTAAACTGACACTGATGTCTGTGCTTGCTGTATTTCTATTGGCTGCTTGCGGCACAAAAGCAGAAAAAACAAGCGGTAGCAGCAAAGATGGCGGCGATGTGCTTGCCCAAATTAAAAAAAGAGATAAGATTGTTTTTGGCGTTAAAAATGATACGCGCCTGTTTGGTTTGAAAAATCCAAACACTGGAGAAGTAGAAGGATTTGATATTGATATTGCCAAGCAGTTGGCCAAGCAAATTTTAGGTGATGAAAATAAAGTTGAGTTTAAAGAAGTTACCTCGAAAACAAGAATCCCGATGCTTAATAACGGTGATGTCGATGCCGTTGTTGCCACGATGACCATTTCGGAAGAGCGCAAGAAAGAAGTTGATTTTACGGATGTGTATTTCAAAGCAGGCCAGTCTTTGCTTGTGAAAAAGGGCAGCAAAATCAAAGGAATTGAGGATTTAAAGAAAGGCACAAAAGTATTGACTGCCAAAGGCTCAACTTCAGCTATCAATATTCGGAAAAAAGCTCTGGAAACCCAAGTGCTTGAATTCGAAAACTATGCAGAAGCTTTCACGGCTCTAAAAGCCGGTAAAGGGGATGCGCTGACAACAGATGACGCCATCCTTTACGGAATGGCAGATGAAGATCCGAACTACCATTTAGTCGGCGGCACTTTCACAGAAGAACCATATGGAATTGCTGTGAAAAAAGGTAATCAGGATTTTGTGAAAAAATTAAATGAGGCTTTGAAGGCAATTAAGGACTCAGGCAAGTATGACGAAATTAAGAACAAATGGATCAAACAGCAATAATTTGTAGCTTCAGGGCAGGATGGGAAAACCTTCTCATCCTGCTTAGTTAAGAAGGGTGGCAGGTGTATGAATTTTTCCATTTTAACGGATAACCTGGATCTGTATTTACAAGGTTTTAAATATACGATTATTGCGAGCGTAATTGCGCTTGTGTGCAGCTTTTTTCTAGGTACCCTGATTGCTGTAATGAGAATTGCCCCAATTAAGTCATTAAATTGGCTCGGCACGATCTATGTTGAGTTTATCCGCAATATTCCAGTACTTATTATTACATTCTTTTTTTATTTCGGTTTGGCATCTGTTGGCATCACGTTTGAGGGATTGACGGCAGGTACAATCGCGCTTTCGATTTACACGGCGGCGTTTATTGCTGAAGCGATCCGCGCCGGAATTATGGCGGTTCCAAAAGGGCAGATGGAGGCGGCGCGTTCCTCGGGATTGACCTACAATCAGGCAATGCGGCTGATTATTTTACCCCAGGCGATAAAAATTGTCATTCCCCCGCTTGGCAACCAATTTATAAATCTTGTGAAAAACTCTTCGATCTTAGGAGTGGTTGCAGGTCTCGATTTGATGTATCAGGCAGATCTGATCTCATCCCGTACCTTTGTTACGTTTGATGTGTACATCTTTGTTGCTCTTTTCTATTTGCTCTTAACAATCCCTCTAAGCCTTGGCGTTGGTTATCTTGAAAGACGCCTAGCGAAGACTCGTTGATGGAGGTATAGTGATGGATTTTGCCGGTGCTTATTCCTTGAACAATCTTAAATTTTTACTGCAAGGCTTTGCTGTCACCCTTGAGGTCGCTTTTATCTCGATTGTTTTAAGCTTCTTGCTCGGTGGGTTGATTGGAACGCTTCGTTATGCAAAAATTCCATTCGTATCGAAATTGCTGACAGTTGTGGTTGAAACAATTCGCAACCTGCCGCTTTTGCTGATTATTTTCTTCACCTATTTCGCGCTTCCGGAAATCGGCCTGAAGCTGCCAATCACCGCTGCGGCAATCGTTTCGTTAACAATGTTTGAGTCGGCAATGCTGTCGGAAATCATTCGCAGCGGGTTAAATTCGGTAGAAAAGGGTCAAATTGAAGTGGCGCGTTCTTCTGGGTTAACCTATGTCCAGACGCTAGGATCGATTATCCTGCCGCAGGCACTCCGCCGGATGGTCCCGCCGATCGTCAGCCAGTTTATTTCCTTGCTGAAAGATACTTCATTAGCCGTCGTCATCGCCCTTCCGGAATTAACCCATAACGCGCAGATCATTTATGGCCAAAAAAGCGGCTACGTCATCCCGATGATCCTCATCCTTGCCTTTATGTATTTTGCCGTAAACTACAGTTTGTCAATGGTTGCAAAAAAAATGGAAACAAAGAAAGCTTGACTCACAGAAATTGGGTCGGGCTTTTTTAGTGCGCTAGGAAATTGGAAATTTTCAGATAATGGATAACCTTATATATGGTTTCTGAATCTAGCAAAAAGGTCTTTT
>JAKACS010000015.1 GCA_021821235.1 Bacillota bacterium | reverse complement strand
CTCTTGCCGATCACCGGGATTCCGTTGCCGTTTATCAGTTACGGTGGAAGCTCATTAATGGGCAATATGCTTGCACTTGGCCTAATTTTTTCAATCCGCTACCACTATAAGAAATATATGTTTTCAACGACAACGTAAAAATCGGCTTTTTCTTAAGCCTAATCTAAGAGGGTGTTGACGATGGAAAAGAACTTTGCGGAACAGTTTGAAGCATTGTTGGAAAAGTACAGTGAGCTCCTTGTTGGCGACAGCAGCAAGGAAGTGACAGAAAAGGTGAAAATATGGGCGCTGTATACCCATATTTCCAAATCGATGCCGGCTCTTGCCAAGCATTGGAACGGCCTTTACCCCGATGCAAAAAACGAAATGAAAGAAATCGTTGCTGAAATCAAAAAATTAAATGAGCAAAAGCGACTGCAAAATTAAACGGAAGCGGGATATTACCGCTTCCGTTTTGTTTCTTAATGCTGCCGCTATTGTAGATTTCTGCCGCCATATGGCAGTTGATTCGTGTAACCTTTGAACTGCTGGTAGGATTGCTGCATTTTTTGCTGATCGGCTGCTTCAATCGCATACCAGCCCTTTTGAAACATTAAATTATACAGGTCGCGCTGACTGGTTTGCGTTTCTGTAAAAATGGTCATTAACTCATCGTACAGGCCTTTATGACTAGCCTCATGAAGGGCCATTGTATAAGAAGAGGTCATATATTTTTCCGTTGTCAGCAAATCATTTATAAAATCACGTTCATTCATTTGCGGTGTTTTTGGCACTTGCGTTTCCGGGTTCTGAATTTTTTGCTGGCTTTGGTTCATGGCGTTAACGTCTCCTTTATTGCATATTATTGAGTGGCTGTTGTTGGTTTACATGCTCGTTTAAATGGCCAAGCAATTTTTCATAATGGCGCTGGTGCATCTGACCGACTTTTTCGGCCTCTGCTTTTAGCTGCTGATCCTGACATTGACTCGCATAGAAATGAGCCTTTTTAGCTGCAAGTAAATTCCAGGACATCATGTCGGTTAAATAGAGGGAATCCTTTGTTGAAACGACTCCCGGAGGCTGTGGCATCATCCCTTGCTGATTTTGTGGTTGAAAACTTTGCTGTTGTTGCATTTTTATCCCTCCTGTTTTAAAAAAACATGTACGCATTTAGAGTCCGTAAAAAGATAAAACTTTATACAAAATCGGGCAGCAAAAGGAGTATGATGAAATATATATTATATTCAAAAAACAATTAAGATGGTAAAATAAAAGGGGGGATAGCTGTTATTTTGTGATTTATTGAAAACGGTTACACGGAGGAGAACAGGATGGAGCAGGCACTCAAGAATTTCTTTTTATTTTTATCAAAAAATAAAGCGCTGACAAAGGCAGCCAAGAAATACGGGCTTCGCTTCGGCGCCTCCCGCTTTGTTGCCGGAGAAACGATCGGCCAGGCGATTGAGGTGATTAAGGAGCTGAACAATAAAGGGCTTGGGGTAACAATTGATTATCTCGGTGAATTCGTTGACAATGAAGCGGAAGCGATCGAACGCACCAACCAATCAATCGAAGCGATTAACGCAATCGGCACAGAAAAGTTAAATTCGCAGCTTTCGTTAAAAATGACCTCGATGGGACTTGATATTTCCGATGAACTGGTGATGAAAAACATGAGGCAGATTCTCAATGCTGCAAAAGAACACAATGTGTTTGTTACCATCGATATGGAGGATTTCAGCCGCTGCCAAAAAACACTTGATCTTTTTCGACAGCTGAAATTGGAATACGATCCTGTTGGTACGGTTTTGCAGGCTTATTTATACCGGACAGAGCGAGACATTGAGGACTTAAATGAATATGAACCCAATCTCAGACTTGTAAAAGGGGCATATAAAGAATCCGCGGAAGTAGCTTTTCCTGATAAAAAAGACGTCGATGAAAATTACAAAAAAATTATTCAAATGCATTTATTAAACGGAAATTTCACGGCAATTGCCACCCATGATGAAGCAATCATTGAATTTACGAAGAAACTTGTTAAGGAATACCATATTCCCAATGAGCAGTTTGAATTTCAAATGCTGTACGGCATCCGTCCGGAACGGCAGCTGGAGTTAGTGAAAGAAGGCTATAAAATGCGCGTCTATGTGCCTTTTGGTACGGATTGGTATGGTTACTTTATGCGCCGCTTGGCAGAGCGTCCAGCCAACGTTGCCTTTGTTTTAAAGGGTATCGTAAAAAAATAGCAAGGAGAACTGTTCAACAATCAGTGGGGGAAGGGGAACCCCCCGCTGATTGAAGTTTCCCACTATTTTTTGTACTGATTGTTCTGGCTATTTCTTTTGCCGCCGCCGGCATTTTCGACTGTTGGGCCGGCATCACCTTGTACGCTTGCGGCGCTGACACCTGTTTTTGATGGATTTTTCTTCATTTTACCCATTGGAATCACCTCGTTTTTTGGAGCATGGATCTCCGCTTAATCAAAAAAGGAGAACATTATTATTTTGACCAATCTTATGAGAATTAAAGAAGAAACAATTTTTCGAAATTTTCAATTGCATAAATAATGAAAATATTTTATAGTAAAATTATCAATGATCATTTTTCAACAGGAAATTTTTTTTGAACAAAAAATGAATGAGTATTCATTCAAAAATGCGAAGGGGGAGGAAAATTGAAGCATTTTATTAATAAAGCTGCCGTCATCGGTTCGGGTGTGATGGGGTCTGGGATCGCAGCCCATCTGGCGAATGTTGGCATACCGACTTTGCTATTGGATATTGTCCCGGTTGAGTTGACCGAAGAGGAGAAAGCAAAAGGGCTGACATTAAAGGATACGCAGGTTCGCAACCGAATTAGCACCCTTTCTCTCAAAAAATTGTTGAAACAAAAGCCTGCACCATTAACCGTTAAACAGAATCTATCCCTTATTGAAGCAGGAAATCTTGAGGACGACATAAGCCGATTAAAAGAAGTTGATTGGGTTATTGAAGTGGTTGTTGAAAATTTGGACGTAAAAAAACAGATGCTTGAAAAAGTAGATCAGTACCGCAAACCGGGGAGCATCATCAGCTCGAATACATCGGGAATTTCGGTAGAAGCCATGGCTGAAGACAGATCGGAAGACTTTAAAAAGCACTTCCTTGGCACTCATTTTTTCAATCCGCCGCGCTACTTGAAGCTTTTGGAAGTCATTCCTACCCAATTCACCGACCCTGACGTGCTTGCGTTCATGAAGAACTTTGGCGAAGACGTGCTTGGCAAAGGCGTCGTTGTCGCAAAGGACACGCCAAACTTTATTGCCAACCGGATTGGCACTTACGGACTGTTGGTTACCCTTAAGGAAATGCTCAAGGGCGGCTACAGTGTAGGGGAAGTGGATTCGCTCACCGGTCCGTTGATTGGACGCC
This sequence comes from Bacillota bacterium, assembly GCA_021821235.1. The sequence continues at coordinate 10,684 of JAKACS010000015.1, read as the reverse complement.
CGAAAAGCGCTACCTTTCGCACGCTGGATGTTGTCGGATTGGATACGTTTGTCCATGTTGCCAACAATGTTTACAACCAAGTGGATGGCAACGAAAAAACGGTGTTTGAAGTACCAGCTTTCATGAAAGAAATGCTTGAAAAGGGCTGGATCGGCAGCAAGGCGGGACAAGGATTTTTTCTGAAAAAAGGAAAGGAGATCGTTGAACTGAATCCGCTGACGATGGAATATGGGCCGCGTAAAAAATTGACAACAGCGGCAACAGAAATGAGCAAACAAGAAAAAGGATTAGCCAATAAATTGAAAGCGCTTGTATATACAAAAGACTGCGCTGGGGAATTTATATGGAATGTTTTGAGCCCGGTGCTTATCTACTCTGCGGAACTGCTGGGCACGATTGCCGATGATCTTGTCGCCATCGACCGGGCGATGAAATGGGGATTCAGCTGGGAATTGGGGCCGTTTGAAACATGGGATGCCATCGGGGTTGAACAATCGGTGCAGAAAATGAAAAAATGCGGTTTGGAAATTCCCGAGTGGGTCTCTGCCATGCTTGAGCAGGGTCATACATCTTTTTATAAAAAAGAAGCCGGAGGACAGCTCGATTATTACGATCATGGCAAATATATTCCGGTAAAAGTCAATCCAAAAGTTATCAGCATCGCGAAATTGAAAAAACAAAATGGTGTGATTAAAAAGAATAGCGGTGCAAGCTTGGTGGATATGGGGGATGGCGTTGCCTTATTGGAGTTCCATTCGCAAAACAATGCGATTGGGCTGGACATTATTCAAATGATCAACTTTGCGATCGAGGAAGTAGAAAAACATTATAAAGGCCTTGTCATAGGCAATCAGGGAAAAAATTTTTGTGTAGGTGCTAACCTTGCGATGATAGTAATGGAAGCACAAGATGACAATGTTTATGAACTCGACATGGTCGTTCGCGAATTTCAACAGGCAGGAATGCGGATCAAGTATTGTTCCAAACCAGTCGTTGCTGCCCCATTTGCAATGACTTTGGGCGGCGGCGCGGAAATTTGCCTGGCAGCGTCCACTATTCAGGCATCTTCCGAAACGTATATGGGGCTTGTAGAAACAGGTGTTGGCTTAATCCCAGGCGGGGGCGGCAACAAGGAATTGTACATCAACTATCTGGAAAGCATTCCAACCGGCGTAACGATCGATTTGCAAGCCATTGCCAATAACGTTTTTGAAACGATTGCGCTGGCAAACGTGTCGGCCTCGGCTGACGAAGCCCGCGCGCATCAGTTTTTAAACAGGACGGATGGGATTAGTTTTAACAGTGATCACCTCCTTTATGATGCAAAGATGAAAGTATTGGCGTTAAGTGAACAAGGCTTTAAGCCAAAGCAGCGCCTGAAGGTTCCGGTCGTGGGCGAAGCAGGTTATGCAACATTGCTGCTCGCAGCCCAATCAATGGCTCATTCAGGGTTTATTTCGGAACATGATTTGAAAATTGCCAGAAAGCTTGCGTACGTTCTTGCCGGTGGGAAAGTTCCATTTGGGACAGAGGTTGATGAGCAATACTTGTTGGATTTGGAAAGAGAGGCATTCTTGAGTCTTGTCGCCGAACCGAAATCCCAGCAGCGGATGCAGCACATGCTTGTCAAAGGTAAGCCGCTGCGCAACTAGGAGATTTTGTTCATTCATTTTTGAAAATGAAAGAGGGGAAAGCAAATGAGAGAAGCGGTTATTGTTGCAGGAGCCAGAACGCCGGTAGGCAAAGCGAAAAAGGGCACGCTTGCCAGTGTCCGCCCGGATGATCTAGGGGCGCTCGTCGTCAAAGAAACACTTAAACGCGCAGGCAATTATGAAGGATATATCGATGATCTAATCATCGGTTGCGCAATGCCTGAGGCTGAACAAGGGATGAATATGGCGCGCAATATCGGTGCACTTGCTGGTCTCCCGCATACCGTGCCGGCGATTACGATTAATCGATATTGTTCATCCGGTTTGCAGGCGATTGCCTATGCGGCCCAAGGAATTATGACAGGACAAATCGATACAGCACTTGCCGGCGGGGCGGAATCGATGAGTCTTGTCCCGATGATGGGCCATGTCATCCGTCCAAATGCAAAATTGGCCGAAACGGCACCGCAATATTATATGAGCATGGGGCATACGGCAGAAGAAGTGGCAAAGAAATATGGAATTACGCGCGAGGATCAGGACGAATTTGCTGTTCGCAGTCATCAGCGCGCCGCCAAAGCGCTTGCCGAAGGAAAATTTACCGATGAGATTGTCCCTGTTGAGGTGGCCGTCCGCTCGGTGGGAGCCGATCACAAGCTTATTGAAAAAACAATTCAATTTGCCGAGGATGAAGGTGTCCGCCCGAATACAAATCTCGAGACATTGGCGAAACTGCACCCGGCCTTTTCGCTTACAGGTACGGTTACCGCCGGAAATGCTTCGCAAACAAGCGACGGTGCGGCAGCAGTCATGGTGATGGATCGGGAAAAAGCTGAATCGCTTGGATTGCAGCCGATGGCTAAATTCCGCTCATTCGCTGTCGGGGGTGTCCCGCCGGAAATTATGGGAGTCGGTCCGGTTGTCGCTGTTCCAAAGGCGTTGAAGCTGGCTGGTCTCGAACTTTCGGACATCGGCTTGTTTGAATTGAATGAAGCGTTTGCTTCCCAATCGATTCAGGTGATCCGTGAGCTTGGACTTGATGAAAACAAAGTCAATGTCAACGGCGGAGCAATTGCTTTAGGCCATCCGCTTGGCTGTACTGGAGCAAAGCTAACATTAACCCTATTGCATGAAATGAAACGAAGAAATGAGCAATTTGGGGTTGTGACGATGTGCATCGGCGGCGGCATGGGTGCGGCCGGCGTGTTTGAATTATTATAATCGAAATCTTGTTAAGAACGCTTTGCAAAAAGAGCCAGGCTGCTGATGTGTTGAATAGAGATCTGAAGTCAGCAGTTTCCTTAGAGAAAAAGAGGGATTTTAAATTTGTTAGGAGGAGAGTAAATGGGAAATCAAACTGAAAAATGGATTAAAGGCGGCAGTTTTTTAATTGAAGAGGGATCGTTTGAGCAAATCTTTACCCCGGATGATTTCAGCGATGAGCATAAAATGATTGCTAAGACAACCGATGATTTTGTTGAAAAAGAAGTTCTCCCGCAACTTGAATATTTGGAAAACCACGAATTCCACCGGACAGTTAAACTGCTAAAAGAAGCGGGAGAACTCGGCCTACTAGGAGCCGATGTTCCAGAGGAGTATGGTGGTTTAGGTCTCGATAAAATCAGTTCCTCGCTGATTACGGAAAAAATGGCAAGAGCGGGCGGCTTTTCGCTGTCTCACGGCGCCCATGTCGGAATCGGTTCGCTGCCGATTGTTTTGTTCGGAAATGAAGAACAAAAGGAAAAGTATTTGCCAGCACTCGCTACTGGCGAAAAAATTGCCGCCTATGCCTTAACAGAGCCAGGGTCCGGCTCAGATGCTTTAAGCGCAAAAACGTCCGCACGATTGAATGCCGAAGGAACGCACTATATCTTGAATGGGGAAAAACAATGGATTACCAACTCCGGATTTGCTGATCTTTTTATCGTCTATGCAAAGATTGACGGCGAGCATTTCTCTGCTTTCATCGTGGAGCGGGAATTTTCAGGCGTTTCTACAGGCGCTGAGGAAAAGAAAATGGGGATTAAAAGCTCTTCGACACGAACGCTGATTTTGGAAGAAGTCCCTGTACCGAAAGAAAACTTGTTAGGCGAATACGGCAAAGGGCATATGATCGCCTTTAATATTTTAAACATTGGCCGTTACAAATTAGGGGTAGGTGCCGTCGGCGGAGCCAAACGGGCTTTTGAAGTAACGGTCAAATACGCAAACGGCCGCAAGCAATTTAAAACTCCTATTTCCCAGTTCAATTTGACGAAAGAGAAGTTCGCCACGATGGCCGCAAAAATCTATGCAGCTGAAAGCTCAGTATACCGCACGGTTGGACTATATGAAGACAATATGGGGCGGCTTTCCAATGAAGAACTCAAAAATCCGCAATTGGTGGCAAAAGCGGTATCAGAATATGCAATTGAGTGTTCCTTAAATAAGTTTTTTGCAAGTGAAGTACTTGATTATGTCACGGATGAAGGGGTGCAAATTCACGGTGGCTATGGATTTATGCAGGAATATGAAATTGAGCGAGCCTATCGCGATTCCCGGATTAACCGAATTTTCGAAGGAACAAATGAAATTAACCGCCTGCTTGTTCCGGGAACCTATTTGCGAAAAGCAATGAAGGGTGAACTGCCATTGCTGCAAAAAGCACAAAGCCTTCAGGAAGAGTTGATGATGCTGATGCCTGAAGAACCGGGTGACGAACCGCTAGCCCAGGAAAAGTATCTTGTGAAAAACGCCAAAAAAATCGGGCTGTTGGCCGCCGGTCTTGCAGTGCAGAAATATGGAAAAGAATTAGAGCGTGAACAAGAGGTATTGGTCAATATTGCAGATATCGTCTCAAATGCGTATGCAATGGAATCAGTTGTGTTGAGAACCGAAAAGGCAATTGCACGTGACGGGCTTGAGAAAAACAAGCAAAAGCTCTTGTATACACAGATCTTCTGCCAGGAAGCGTTCAATGAAATCGAGCAGCATGCAAAAGAAACGCTCGTTGCTACCGAGGCGGGTGACAGCCTTCGCATGATGCTTTCGGCCCTTCGGAAGTTTACCCGTCATACGCCAACAAATGTGATTGCCAAAAAGCGCGAAGCTGCCGACCGTCTAATCGACGCCGAACGTTATGTTGTTTGATAAGAAAGCGGCTCCCCTGCAACCGAAAGGGGGGCTTTGTTTTGCTTATCGGCCAATCATTCTTGAAATTTTTTAAATTCATTGTTAGGAGTTTGCGCACGAATATGGTACTATTCTAGTGAATACCTTTAGCTGAAAAAGGCGGTGAACAAGTTGGCGCTGACATTTTATTGGTATCCGAAATGTGGGACATGCCGAAAAGCAAAAAAATGGCTTGACGACCATCAACTTTCCTACCAAGAAATACATATTGTAGAAAACACGCCATCGCGGGGTGAGCTGGAAGATTTGTACAAAAAAAGCGGGTTGGAGCTGAAGAAATTTTTTAACACAAGCGGCTTAAAATACCGTGAATTAGGGTTAAAGGATAGAATCAAAACGGCTTCAGAAGAAGAACTTCTCGATTTGCTCGCCTCAGACGGAATGCTGATTAAACGGCCGCTTGTAACAGACGGTAAAAACGTAACGGTTGGCTTTCACGAAGAGGAATTTGCAAAAATGTGGCGATAGGATGGTTTCTCTTTTTTTAGAGAATCAAATAAATTTAAAAATCATTATGGAGGGATCACTAGTGGATACACCAAAAGATTTGCGTTATTCTGAAGAACATGAATGGGTAAAAGAGGAAGGCGATAAAGTGCGTGTCGGGATTACCTACTTTGCCCAATCTGAGCTGGGCGATATCGTATTTGTCGAACTCCCGGAGGTTGGCGATGAGGTGACTGCTGATGAGCCATTTGGTAGTGTTGAATCGGTTAAAACCGTTTCCGAGCTATACGCTCCTGTCAGCGGAAAAGTTGTTGAAGTGAATGAAGAGTTAAGTGATAATCCCGAGTTTGTCAATGAGTCTCCATATGAAAAAGCATGGATGATCGTAATCGAGCCATCTGACAAAAGTGAACTCGACAAGCTGATGACAGCTGATCAATACGATAAAATGACAAAAGAAAGCTAGTTTTCAATTTACATCGAAAAGTGCGGTTTAAGGACCGTGCTTTTCTTTTTTTAAGAAATTTTTAAAAATCGTCTGGTAATGTCTCATAGTGAGTGAAAAACTGTTGTCAATCTGCGATTTAACGAAGGAGGATAAAATGTTTAACCTATGTGAATCCGCCTAAGCCTGGCAAATGGAATCAAGGAGACTAATTTTCCCTGAGCAAACTTCTACTCCAGCAAACACGTCTCATGCTATAGTTGTACCGAATAGGCGCACGTGAAGATTGGATGTGAATATGTTAACATAAACGAAACATAACTTTACAGGTGATCTCGGATGGATAGTATGATGATGGAAAAAGTGATAATCGTCGAAGGAAAATCGGATAAAAGCAAAGTAAAAAAGATTATTAATGAACCAGTTGAAATTATTTGCACAAACGGAACAATTAGCATAAATAAGATGGATGAATTGGTCGAATCACTTGAAGATAAAGACATTTATATCTTGGTTGACGCAGATGATGCCGGAGAGAAGCACAGAAGGCAGTTAAGGCGCGAGTTTCCGCAAGCCAAGCATTTGCATATTGATCGAATGTACCGCGAAGTCGCGACAGCCTCTGAAAAACATTTGGCAACCATTCTTTTGGGCGCGAATATTGATGTACACGCTGAATTTTTGGAAATGGGTTGACGATGATGAACGAATGGAACGAGCAGGAACTGGAAACTTTCTTTAAGGAACATTCGACCGGCCTTCTTTATTTTTATACACCGCTGTGCGGAACATGCCAAGTGGCTTCCCAAATGCTGCAGGTTATCTCAGAAATGGTGAATTTGAGAATCGGGAAAATGAACTTGAACTTTTATCCCGAAACAGCCAAATCATTTGCAATTGAAAGTGTGCCATGTCTTTTGTTTGTCAAAGATGGCCAAGTTGTTGAAACGATTTATGCCTTTCATTCTGTACCGTATCTTTTGGAGAAAATTCATCAGCAGATAATGTAAAAAGCAGGTGCCAAAACATCTGTTTTTTTACATATTTCTCAGGAAATATTCGACAAAAGAGATGAAATAAAAGGAGAATTGTCGAACTATTTTGAAAGGAATAAGTGGACTACTAAGGAATATATAACGTATATAAAGTTATGTTCGGAGTGGTCAAGATGAAAGATACTGTTCAACTTTTTATCGACGAGATCAAGAATAAGCCTCATGTGCAGCCGTTAATTACGAAAGCCAATTTGTCAATTGAGCTGATAACAGAGGTGGAGCGGGTTTCGATGGGATTTTTCGACGGTGCTGTGTGTATGAATCCTAATGATAGGGTTCTTTATAAAAATTGGCAGATGACGGGCAGAGAAGAAGGAATGGTTGCCTTGTTGGCGGGACAGGAAAAATTGCGTTCCCTAGCAGAAAAGAAAGTCTTGACTATTAAAGCGCCGTTTCGCACGATTTTGTTGTTGGAATCCATTTTTTATTTAGCAAAGGCAGAGCAGGAACAGCCTGTTGGTTAAAAAAGGCTGCGTTTCTTTTGGTATCCTGAAAAAAATGTCGAATTTTCTATTGACAGCTTTTTTTAACCGTGGTACGATTACTTTCGTAATTATTTTTGCATTCAATGAAAAAACGTTAATTAAATATAGGATTTGTTGCTCTTATCAAGAGAGGTGGAGGGATGTGCCCAATGAAGCCCGGCAACCGTCAATTGTAAATTGAAATGGTGCCAATTCACACAAAGCATTTGCTTTGGGAGATGGGAGAAAGGATTGTTTCCCGATGCCTTTCTGCCATTATGCAGAAAGGCATTTTCTATTGGTAAGAATGGATTATCTTCAACGATCAAACGCTATATGGGAGAACTCAAAAATGCGAAATGGTTGTAAATCGGATAAAAAGTAGGTGATTGAATGATATCGGTTAAAAATGTCCGGAAGATTTTTCCGTCCAAACAAGGTGAATTAACTGCCGTAGACAAGGTGAATTTGGATATCACCGAGGGAGAAATTTTCGGTGTTATTGGCTATAGTGGCGCCGGAAAAAGTACATTAATTCGGATGCTGAATGGATTGGAACTTCCTACAGAAGGAACAATAACAGTAGCCGGCCGGGAAGTTTCAAAAATAAAAGGAAGAGAACTTCGGGAAGCCCGCCAGGAAATCAGCATGATCTTTCAGCATTTTAACTTGTTATGGTCAAGAACAGTTGCTGAAAATATTGCGTTTCCTTTGGAAATTGCCGGAATAAAAGGTCCTGAAAGGCGGAAACGGGTTCAAGAATTAATCAAGCTTGTCGGCCTTGATGGCAGGGAGAACGCGTATCCTGCGCAATTAAGCGGCGGGCAAAAGCAAAGGGTAGGGATTGCCAGAGCACTTGCCAATAATCCGAAAGTGCTGCTTTGCGATGAGGCGACATCTGCTTTGGATCCGCAAACAACCGATTCGATTTTGGATTTATTGGTTGACATCAACAAGCGGCTTGGCTTAACGATTGTATTGATTACCCATGAAATGCATGTTATTCGCAAAATTTGTCATCGTGTAGCGGTAATGGAGAGCGGCAAGGTTGTGGAAACGGGAGCAGTACTGGAAGTATTTAAAAATCCACAGCAGCCGATTACGAAACGGTTTGTCCAGCAGGTGACCGAACCTGAAGCGACAAAGGATACAGTCAAACATCTGCTTGAAAAATATCATTCCGGTAAAATTGTCCAGTTAACCTTTATTGGCGATGCAGCCGAGCAGCCAGTGATTACCAATTTGATCCGCACTGTGAAAGCAAATGTGAATATCCTTCAAGGGAAAATTTCACAAACGCAAAATGGCTCATACGGTACCCTCTTTATTCACCTTGATGGCGAGCAGCAGGAAATTGAACAAGCGATTGATTTTCTGCGTTCGCAGCAAATAGGCGTGGAGGTGGTTACAAATGGATAAGCAATATTTCAAAGATATTGATTGGCAAGCAATGTGGGATGCAACGGTTCAAACCCTTTACATGACAGGCTATTCTGTTCTTACAACCTTTATTTTAGGAATTTTGCTCGGGCTCTTGTTGTTCCTTACTTCTCCCGGAAATATGTGGGAGAATCGGCCTGTTAATCTTGTGATTAGTGCGATTGTTAACGTGTTTCGATCGATTCCATTTATTATTTTGATTGTTCTCTTGATCCCATTCACAACGCTCCTCTTTGGAACAATGATTGGTGAAAAAGCAGCATTACCGGCGCTGATTGTCGGGGCCGCTCCATTTTATGCGAGAATGGTTGAAATTGGTCTACGGGAAATTGACAAAGGGGTCATTGAGGCTGCCAAATCGATGGGGGCTTCAATGGGGACAATTATTTGGAAAGTACTGCTCCCGGAATCGATGCCGGCACTTGTTTCTGGCATTACCGTGACGGCGATCGCGCTGGTCAGCTATACCGCGATGGCGGGTGTCATTGGTGCCGGCGGCCTTGGAAATCTTGCCTATCTGGAAGGATTTCAGCGCAACCGGAACGATGTCACATTAGTTGCAACGATTATCATTTTGGTTATTGTTTTTATCATTCAATTTATTGGTGATAGTATTACAAAAAAAATAGATAAAAGGTAAAAGGAGTGTATCATCATGAAAAAATGGTTAGGTGGGTTTTTATTAGTAACGCTTTCGCTCATTTTAGCTGCCTGCGGATCTTCCACTTCAAAGGATAGCGCGCAAGGTGGACAAAAGCTGACAAAATTAGTCGTTGGTGCTTCTAACGTACCACATGCTGAAATTTTAAAAGAAGCACAGCCAATTTTAAAGGAAAAAGGAATTGATTTGCAAATTAAGACGTTCCAAGATTACATCATGCCAAACAAGGCATTGGCTTCAAAAGAGTTGGATGCAAACTATTTCCAAACAATCCCTTATATGGAAGTGCAAATGAAGGAAAACGGTTATAAGTTTGCCAATGCTGGCGGAATTCATATTGAGCCAATTGCTGTTTATTCTAAAAAATACAAAAAGTTAGAAGATCTTCCGAATGGGGCAACCTTGATTATGAGTAATTCTGTTTCCGATCACCCGCGTCTTCTTCGGATGTTGGAGAAGCTGGGACTCATAAAATTAAAACAAGGTGTAAATCCTCAAGAGTACGATATTAAAGACATTGTGGAAAATCCAAAGAACTTGAAATTTGATACGAATTACGAAGCATCCTTATTGCCGAAAATCTTTAAAAATGGCGAAGGCGATGCCGTTTTGATTAACTCAAACTATGCGATTGACAATGGTTTGAATCCGAAAAAAGATGGAATCGCCCAAGAGCCGATTGATCCGAATTATGTGAATGTTATTGCGGTTCGCCAAGGCGATGAAACGAAACCGGCGATTAAAACACTTGTAGATGTGCTGCATTCGAAAAAAATTCAAGACTTCATCCTTGAAAAGTATAAAGGTGCCGTTGTCCCGGTTTCTAAATAACAAAAAGCAGGCCGTATGCCTGCTTTTTGTTATATAAAGGATAGTTCCCTTGCTGTTTCTGTATACTAAAGGTGGCAGGACCTTCGAAAAACGATTGAAAAAATGACGTGTACTTCCATTGGGATTTTAAAAACGGATAAAATTAAAAGTCCACGGATGAATAATCGTCCCGCGGATAAATGGAGTAACTCGGCGGATAAAAGAAAAAATTCGGCGGATAAACGGCCCAATCTCCGCGGATAAACTTTCAAATCCCACAAATTGTCTCTAGATCGGCGGATTATTAACAATTAAAAATAGGTAGAAATGCGAAAAGCCGGCAATCAATAAAGCAGGCTTTTTTCTAAGAAAAGATCAATACTCGTTCAATCCAGATATTATGCAGATTCAAACCAATTGAAAAAGAAAATCATTTTTAATTTGTGACATTTATCACTGTTTAGGAGTTGCTAACACATTTCATTTGTTATAAGATTGTAATGAGAATAGAATGAGAATAGAAAGAATGCTTTAAATTA
>JAKACS010000679.1 GCA_021821235.1 Bacillota bacterium | reverse complement strand
TTTTATAAAAAGCATCGCAGCTTGATCCGGGATGGTCAGTTTTATCGTTTACTAAGCCCGTTTGCCGGCAATGAAACGGCTTGGATGGTCGTAAGCTCCGATCGCTCAGAAGCCCTTGTTGGCTGGTACAAAATACTAGCAGCGGCGAATGCACCGAAGCAGCAAACATTGCGATTGAGCGGTCTGGATGAATCGCTGGTTTACGAAGTGAACGGACGCGGGGAAGTCTATTTTGGCGATGAACTTATGCAAGTGGGCCTTCAGTTGCCAATAGAGTTTAATGGTGTGAACGGCAGAAATGCTGAACGCGGTGGTGACTTCCAATCACAACTATTTTATTTGAAAAGGATTGAAAGCAAAATGATTTAAAAAAGTTGGTAGGTGCCCTCTAATAACTAAGTGGATACCTACCAACTATAAATATATCTCCCTTTGATTTGGGGTAAGCGAGATGGGAGCGATAAATAGATACAAGGTTAAAGTGAAGAATCACTTTTATTGGCTTTAATCATTATGTTAATTGAGGCTACTTGGCCTATTCCACCCCTTTTGCAGCAAATAGCTCAACTAAAATTAAGGCAACTGCTCCCATTGCGGTTGCATCACTGCCAAATTTGGAGACGACGATTTCAGTTTGCTTTGCCGCTTTCGTCAGGGCGCGCCCTTGAACCGTTTGCAAAATGCTCTCCAAAATAAAATCCTTCGCATTTATGACGCCGCCGCCTAAAATGATCCGCTCCGGATTGATCGTATGAATTAAATTCGTTAATCCGACTCCGAGATACCTCCCTGCCTGGTTAAGGGCATTGATTGACAGCAGGTCATTTTCTAGTGCCGCCTCGTACACCATTTCACCCGTAATAGTTTCAAAATGATGCCCGGAAAGTTCTTTCAGCAGACTCAAATGACCCGATCGCAATTCTTTTTTGACCGTTTCAACGATGGCAGGCCCAGAAGCAAAGGTTTGCAAACAGCCGTAATTTCCACATGTGCATTTCGAGCCGTTCAGATCAATGGTCATATGACCAATCTCACCGCTAATAAAATGGCTTCCGTGATGAAGTTTTCCGTCCAGAACAATGCCGGCGCCGATACCGCGGCCGATGTTGATGCAAACAAAACTGTTTACCCCAGCTCCATGTCCAAACCAAAGTTCGCCCAATCCCATCACTCTTGCATCGTTTTCCACCTTTACCATCATATTGAATTCTTTTTCTAATACTTCTTTAATCGGAATATTTTTTAATTTTAAATTCGGTGCAAGAATGGATATGCCTTTTTCAACATCAACAATCCCATGCATTCCAACACCAATGCCAATAATTTTATTTTCATCAATATCATCTGCTGTTGTTAGTGAGCGAATCGATTCAATGATGAATGCCAGCAGCTTTTCATTTGTAATTTCCGGGGGAATGGGTGCAGCTGTTTTTTTAAAAATTTTTCCAGTGATTGTTGTTAAGATGATTTTGATATCATAGGAACCGACATCAAGGCCAATGACATGGAATCTTTCGCTATTTAATGTAAGCAGTGTCGGTTTTCTGCCGCCGCTGGATTCACCAAGCTTTTGTTCAATTACAATCTCGGCTTGCAAAAGCTCCTTGACAAGATTGCTGACAGTCGGCGGGGTTAGGCCTGTTTGCTTTGCGATTTCTGCTCTTGATATGGGCCCTTTTTCACGGATACTATTTAAAATTACCGATCGATTCATTGATTTCATTAATTGAAAACTGCCGGTAAGCAATGTATTTGCCATATTTTAATCCTCCATCAACTACTTTCTTAATTAATTTTAATTATAAACTAATTTCTTTCGATATAAAACGTTAATATGGATGTGTGAAATAAAGAAAAGGGGTATATTAGATAGTAGACGTTTCCTGTTTTGGAAATGATATTGCCTGAGGAGGAAAAAGATGAAGTCATTTGTTGTAAGTTTCCACCAAGAAGATCATGTTGACAGTATGCAAATCCAAAAATTAAATGAAGACGATTTTCACAAAGCGACAGAAGGCGGGACTAGGCATTTATTTGAATTAGATACAAACATCGGTTTTTTTGTGTTTTTTGACGGTGCTGATGCCGATGGTGTTGTTTCATATCTTGTTTTGCAATATGAAGAAGGTAATGAAGATCCTACTGCCTGTTATGCTTTTAAATTGGAAGATTATTATGAATTCACTGCGTTATATTTGAACGATTTGGAATTTAATGATGAAGCGGATGATGAGAACGAGGATGATCAAGAATACGGGCCGATCCACCATCTCGCACACCTCCTTTACCATATCGTTGAAGCGGGAAATGGAATTGAAGCATAGTCAGCGAAATAACCATATCTAGAGGGTATGGTTATTTTTATTTTCATTATTATAGTCACTTCTTCAAACTGAATCTACGAATTTGAGAAATGAAAGCTTTTAAAAAATGTATGCCAATAACTGAAAGCTCGTCGAAAACGCTTGTTTTCCTAAAAACAGGGAAAAAGCGTCACGAAAGAACCAGTCGAACACGGCCATTTTCCTAAAAACAGGGAAAACACGTCACGAAAGAGCCCGACGAACGCGCCCGTTCTCCTAAAAACAGGAAAACGCGTCACGAAAGAGCCCGACAAACGCGCCTATTCTCCTAAAACCAGGGAAAACGTGTCACGAAAGAGCCGACGAACGCGCCCATTCTCCTAAAACCAGGGAAAACGCGTCACGAAAGAACCGTCGAACACGCCCATTCTCCTAAAAACAGGGAAAACGCGTCACGAAAGAACCCGTCGAACACGCCCATTCT
>JAKACS010000678.1 GCA_021821235.1 Bacillota bacterium | reverse complement strand
CATTAAACCTCCATGAATTATTCACTATTTATATCGTAGTTAAGTGATTATAAATTTTGTATAAGATTAGTTAAAGTTTAGTTAAAGAAATTGAAAATTCTAAAAAAGGTGAAAGATATGAAAAGGGAGCCTGAATTAGCAGACTATAAAATCGTTAATGTTGAATTTGAAAATAGCACATCGATTATGTATAAAGCATATTCCATTCAAGACAATCAACTCGTTCTCCTAAAAGCAGCAAAGCAGCTACATTCTATACCACATGAAATCGCATCAAGCATCCATGAATTCCATATGACAAAAAACCTAGAAATAAACGAAATGATTCGCCCAATCAAAATCGTAAAACATTTGAATGAACCATATTTAGTAATGGAGTATTTTTCAGGAATTCCCTTAAGTAAATTCCTAAAAGATCAAAAGCGGGATACCTTTACTTTCCTTTCCATTGCAATTAAGATGTCTTCTGCTCTCCTAAATCTACATAAACACCAGATGATTCACAAAAATATAAATCCAGAAAATATTATTCTTGATCCAACAACTGGCCAGTTAAAGATAATTGGATTTCATTATGCAACAAAATTAAAAAAAGAAAGCCAACGCAAAAATGTAACGCCATATGAACTGGAGGGACAACTAGCATATCTATCTCCTGAGCAAACAGGTAGAATGAATCGATCAGTCGATTATCGAGCAGATTTATATTCTCTAGGGGTTGTATTGTATGAAATGGTTTCTGGCATACTTCCTTTTACCGACAAAGAACCAATTGAGCTACTACACGCACATCTAACAAAAACGCCTCGTAATCCAAGCGAATTAAATGAACAAATTCCAGAAGTTCTTTCCAATATCATTATGAAACTTTTAGCGAAAATACCAGTGAATCGATATCAGAGTGCATTTGGTTTACGAAAAGATTTAAAAAAATGTATCGATCAACTTCAACTATTTGGGAAAATAGCAGACTTCCCACTTGGACAAGAGGATCCGATAACTGTCTTTGAAACAGGAAGCAAATTATATGGTAGAGAAGTAGAAATAGAAAAATTGCTGAAGGCATTTGAACGGGTGAGCACCGGTCATTCTGAGATAGTGTTCATTCAAGGGCATTCTGGCATTGGGAAAACCGCGCTCGTAAATGAAATCCAAATCCCGCTAGTAAGAGAGAAAGGCTATTTTATTTCGGGAAAATTTGATTTACTACAAAGGCAAAAACCATATTCACCGATCATACATGCGTTTAAATCATTAATAAGACAAATTTTGACTGAAGGGGAGGAACAAATTCAACGTTGGAAAGCGACCATTGAAAGGGAACTATCCGATAATGCTTCTGTTATCACATCTATTATCCCAGAATTAAAGTGGGTCGTCGGGGAACTTTCAATCGAAAATGAGATTTCAAATATGGATGCACATCTAAAATTTCATTTGATCTTCCAAAAATTTGTGAATACAATCACCACAAAGGATCATCCGCTGGTTCTATTTCTTGATGACCTGCAATGGGCAGATACCGCATCACTAGGGCTGATTGAATATTTGCTTACACATGTCGATTGCCGCTACTTTTTATTAATAGGAGCTTATCGTGATAATGAGGTTGGAATCGAGCATTTATTTATGGAAACCATTCGTAATCTGAAAAAAGAAAATGTTACGATCTCGGACATCTCTTTATCTCCATTAAAGGAAAAAGTGATTTTTCAATGGGTAGAAGAAATCGTAATGGATGCTGGGGCAGAGACGAAAAAACTGGCTGAACAAATGTTCCGGATTACTCAAGGAAATCCGTTCTTCATGAAGCAGCTGTTTCAAACGTTTTATGAAGATGGAACCATCTTCTTTCATCCAGAATTCGGGAAATGGTCTATCCATTTTGATAAAGTTAAAAAAGCCTTGGAAAAAGAAAATATTGTCGACTTAATGGTTAAAAGATTACAGCAGCTTCCACTCAACACCCAAAATATAGTAAAGATGGCTTCATGTATTGGGAATGAATTTGATTTGAAAACTTTATCGCTTATTTGCGAACAAGAATTTGATCAAACTGGAAGAAATTTATGGGATGCTCTTGAGGCAGGGTTAATTTTACCTGAGGATCCAATATATAAATGGATTTATCCAGAAGGACCGAAACAATTAATTGACAATCATCCACCTATATATCGTTTTCTACATGATCGGGTTCGACAAGCTGTTTACTCGATCATGACAAAAGAGGGGCAAGAAAAGGCCCATTTAAAAATAGGCAGACTCCTTGTAAAGTTTGGAACGGTTGATGCGCATTTATTTGAAGTTGTAAATCATTTAAATATTTGTAAAAGCTATTTGAGTGAAAGCGAATGGATACAACTAGCTGAATGGAATGTGAGAGCTGGTGAGCAGGCAAAGTCATCAGCGGCATATAAGGAATCACTTGCCTATTTTCGAACAGCATTTGAGATGCTTGGTGCAGCATGGGAAACAAATTACGATTTAACGAAACGATTAATGACAGGTCTTGGCGAATGTCAATATTTAACTAGTGAATTTAAAGAAGCAGAGTTCACATTTAATCAACTGTTGGAGCATGTACGGACACATCATGAAATGCTCGCCATTTATAATTTAAAAATTGTGCTCTATACACATGTTCATTGGGTCAAGGAGGCTGTGGAATCTGGAATTGCAGGATTAAGACTATTTGGATTGGATATTCAACGAAACCCGGGCAAAGCGTTAGTCGTAAAAGAGCTTGTGCTTGTCAAATTAGCCTTACGAGGAAAAAAAGCAGATGATTTTA
>JAKACS010000677.1 GCA_021821235.1 Bacillota bacterium | reverse complement strand
TGTTTCTTTCTCCATCAGCTTCTGTCGCTTATCCGTGATAGCAAGAGCCTCATCTGATAATTTAACAATTTGATCGTATTGTTTCATTCCCAATTTGATGATTTGGTTATAAAGCTTTTCTTCTTTACTTTCTGCAGCAACGAGCGGGTCTTGCTGCTCCTCAAATCCCTTTTCGGACGCTACGACTTTTTCCAAAACGGTGTACATTTTTTCAGAGGGTGTTTGCTGTTGAAAACAGCCGGACAACAGTAGAGATATTGCCGCAAACAATAAAAGAATACGGATTTTAACAAGTATAGACATCAATAATCCCCCATTCTTAACCATTCTAACTATATCGAGACTTATCCAAGTTGACAAGAGACGACTGAGAAGAATGAAGTGCGGAAGAAGCTTGTCCCCTTTTCCATTATTTTTATTCGACTGTTTTTTAATTTATGCTAGGCTGCGGCCCATACAATGCCGGGTCGTTTTCATAGGCTATAGTAATCCCTCAGCTATAATCCTAGAGGTGAAAAATTAATAGAGGAGGAATCCTTATGTACGGATATTATGGCGGCTATGGTTGCGGTTACCCTGTTGCGGGAGGCTGCGGTGGTTTTGGTGCAGGTTTTGCGATAATCGTTGTCTTGTTTATTCTCCTGATTATTGTTGGCTGCGCCTGCTGGAACTAACAACAGAAGACTTTACCCGAGAAGGCATGCGCCTTCTCCTTTTCATTTAGTAAGAATGCTACAATCTCCTAATCGAAATGACGGATAAATAAATCAACAGTTTTAATCTGGAATACATTTGTTAACTTTTTATTGATTGTTTGTTATTCTATTGACAGAGAGCATATTTTCGTTTTACAGGAGTGAAGAAAAGACTATGTTAACGATGGAGGATATTATTCGAGATGGCCATCCTACTTTAAGGCAAATTGCAGCAGAAGTTCCCATGCCGCCATCGGAAGAAGATAAACAAATACTTAGAAGCCTTTTAGAATATGTGAAAAACAGTCAAAACGAAGAGATGGCTTCCGCTTATGGGCTGCGCCCAGGCGTTGGGTTGGCGGCACCGCAAATTGATGTTTCCAAGCGAATGATCGCTGTCCATGTTCACGATGAAAAAGGCAAGCTATACAGCTATGGTCTGATCAACCCAAAAATCGTCAGCCATTCGGTTGAACAGGCCTATCTGCTCGCGGGGGAAGGCTGCCTTTCAGTCGACAGAGCCATCCCCGGATACGTCCCACGCCATGCCCGTGTCACCGTAAAAGGCTTTGATGAAGATGGAAATGAAGTGAAACTACGTCTGAAGGGATTGCCAGCTATTGTGTTTCAACATGAAATTGACCACTTAAATGGCATCATGTTCTATGATTTAATCGACAAAAATGATCCGTATAAAGTCAGTCCTAATGCAATCCCAATTGAAAGATGAAAGAAACCTCGCCTGATGCAGGCGAGGTTTCGCTTTTTTAAGCTTTTACCCTTACATTTTTCCACCATTTATAGTTTTTTTCATAATGGTATTATGCTACTGCTGATTTTTCTGAACAGACTTTGGGTTTTCGCGAGGATGTATATACGCCCGCAAAAATAATGATTAAACCGAGCAGCATGGAGATGTGTACCGGTTCCTTCAGAAGGACAGCGCCCCAAATGATCGCAGAAACCGGAACGATATACGTAACGAGCGAAGCAAATTCGGCACTTCCTTCTTTTACAAGGAAATAATACAACAAATAGGCGAATCCCGAACCAAAAGCTCCTAAACCAATAAACGGAAGAAGGAATTCTAAATGGAAAACAGTTTTCGCTGTAGAAGGATCAAAGAACATCAATGATGCCAAACCGATGATGGTCGAAAGGAACAAAGTATAGAAAGAAATTTCTTGAACGGATAAGTTGGAAAGATATTTTTTCGACATTTGTGCTCCGATTCCATAGCTGATCGTTGCTCCCGTCATCAAAAGAACACCAAGGGTATTGCCCGAAAACAAATCACCGGGCTTGAGATCGGATAGTACAAAAATTCCGGCAAAACCAATGACAATCCCGAACCATTGATTTTTTCGCAAATGAGAAGCGAAAAATAAAAAACCGATCATAAGTGTCCAAACAGGTGTAGTGGCATTAATTATCGATGCCATGCTTGATGAGATCTTTGTTTCACTTGTTGTGATAAACAGCCATGGCAAAGCATTGTTTGTCAATGCAACGAGAAACAGCTTTCCCCAAGGTAAATTTTTTAATGCGAGCCTTTTTTTCTGAAACAAGAATACTGCCAATAAAATCAGCATCCCAAAAAAACTTCTGCCAAACACAATCGCGGCTGGCGGTAATTCCACCAACAATATTTTCATAAACAAAAATGAAGTTCCCCAAATAAGGCTAAGGGCAATTAATGCACTATATAACTTCCCCATTATTATCCCCTGCTCCTTTTTTTCCTGATAGTAAAACACTAACTGCTTCCCTGTTTCTTGTCAATTGCTTTACAGTTGTGTTAATTCCATCATTATCCATGAAAAAATCAGCCATATCATCATATAATAATAGTAAACAACCGCCTTTTTTTCGGGAAAATATCAATATTTTCACTTGGCTGCTTTACATTGGACAAGGATCGTTTAAAATAAGAAGTAAGGAGATGATCCACTATGTTAAAGAAGCTCCGTAAAAAGCTCTTAAAACAGTGGAAAGATTTGCTGAGAAAAAAAACCATTGCTTAAATTTTGAGCCCTTCAAACTTGCGAAGGGCTCCTTCCTTATTGTAAATTGGTATAATAGCACCTGGGTCGGTAT
>JAKACS010000676.1 GCA_021821235.1 Bacillota bacterium | reverse complement strand
AAAAATGCATCGATTTGGCGGTTATGCAACTGAAAGAATATGAAAAACATGGGATGCACAAAGAATTTTACATACCAAGCCATGCTTACAACATAGACAATCGAATGCCTCTTGGTCTTTATGGATGGGGGAGAGGGCTTGGCTGGTTTGCAATTGGGTTAGTTGATTCCTGGAATGAGCTGCCGGTCAACCACAAATACAAACCAGAGCTGGAAGAAATAGTGAAAAAATATGCCGAGGCAATGATGAGCTTCCAGCAGAACAATGGTGCTTGGAATTGGACGGTCACAAGGAATGAATCCCGAGCGGATTCGTCTGCAACTGCCACGTTAAGCTGGTTTTTAGTAAACGCCGCCGGGATAGAAAGCATTTCTGAAAGATGTTTCGAATGTTCTACAAACGCGCTGAAATTTTTAGCAACGGTAACGAGAAGAAGTGGGGCGGTCGATTTTTCCCAAGGGGACACAAAAGATATTGGCGTTTATTCCAGCAACTTCACCATTTTACCTTTTACCCAAGGCTTTACGATTCGCAGTATCAATCTTTATTTGAAAATTATGCAATCAAGAGGGAAAAAAGAAAGGTTTGTATCATAATTCATTTTTATAAAGGGAGAAATCCTCATGTATATAACTGTTTTTACACCGACATATAATCGCGGCTATATGATTGAGACATTGTACAAATCATTGCAGCGGCAAACATTTACTGATTTTGAATGGCTGGTCATCGATGACGGATCTAGCGATCATACAGAGGAATTAGTTGAAAAATGGCTGAAAGAGGAAAATGGTTTTTCAATAAGATACTATAAAGTTAAAAATGGCGGGAAGCACCGCGCTATAAATAAGGCAACTGACCTTGCTAAAGGTAAGTTGTTTTTTATTGTGGATTCTGATGACCATTTAACAGAAGATGCATTGGAGCAAATTATAAATTGGGAAAAAACCCTCCCACATGAGCAACGATTTTGTGGAGTTGCTGGAAACAGAGGTAAAAGCAAAGATGATTTTATTGGCACTACTTTTGATGGGGAATATATTGATGCAACATCTCTTGAACGGAACAAATACAACATTACCGGGGATAAAGCAGAAGTGTTTTATACTGAGGTTCTTAAAAATTATAAATTTCAAGAATTTGACGGGGAAAGTTTTATCACCGAAGCCACTGTCTGGGATCGAATGGCATATGACGGGTTTAAAATCAGATGGTTTAATCAAACGATTTACATTTGTGATTATCTTGAGGACGGGTTAACGAAAAATATAAGAGAAATATTCGCAAAAAACCCATTGGGAACGGCCTGTTATATTAAACAACAAATAAAGTTTTATAACTATAATTTAAAAGGAAGATTCGCAAATTATCATTTGTATTATGACTTCGTAAAGAAGAAAATCGGATTCAGCCAAGCTGCAAAAAATCTTGAAATCAGACCAGCAACCCTACTTTTGGCAGTAGTCATTTTCGGAAGTAAACAATTTTTGCTAAAAAATGAATAACGGAGAAAAAAATGAGAGTAAAAAACTCGATTATTAATATAGGGGCAGGCCTAGGAAATCAAATCATTATAACCTCTTTAAGCTTTATTTCCCGGACCGTATTTATCAATACATTAGGAATTGAATATTTGGGGATTAATGGGCTTTTTACAAATATATTAGCAATGCTTTCTCTTGCTGAAGCTGGTCTTGGGGCAAGCATCATGTATAGCCTATATAAGCCGATTGCAGAAAACGACCAAGTGAGAATCAATCGTTTAATGAAGTTTTATCGAAATGCCTATGCAGTCATTGCATTGATTATTTTGGCACTTGGCCTCTCGATTATGCCCTTTCTTGATCAATTTGTTAAAAACACAGAAGTTAAAAATATTTATGTCATTTATCTGATTTTTCTATTGAATACGATCGCACCGTATTTGTATGTACACAAAAATTCCTTTTTGAATGTTTGCCAAAAAGGCTATATCGTAACAGGCATTTATTCAGTTTCTTCGATTTTATCGGTTACGATTAAAATTGGAATTCTTCAATACACCCAAAATTATATTTTGTATTTGATTATCGACAGTACGATAACGATTATCAACTCAGTTGTCCTAGCAATGATTGTAAATAGAAAATATCCGTATTTAAAAAATAAAGTAACCGGTAAGTTGGATCGTGAAACGAAAAAGGATATCACCAAAAATGTAAAGGCTTTGGTGTTGCAAAATGTTGGTAATTACCTCGTGTTTGGAACGGACAATATCATCATTTCTTCATTTGTCAGTGTGGCTGCAGTAGGACTTTATTCGAATTATAATATGTTAATTGAAATTTGCCGCACGTTTATAAATCAGGTATTTAATAATATTTATCATAGTGTCGGCAACTTGGTGGCTAAAGAGAGTATAGAAAAAATCTACAGTATATATAAGGTTTATCGATTTGTGAACTTCTGGCTTTACTCGTTTTTTACGATCTTTTTGGCGGTTATGCTAGAACCGTTTATTACCCTTTGGATCGGTTCTGAATTTTTACTCGATAAAGGTTTGTTGCTCGTATTGATGTTGATTTTTTATGAAAGAGGGATGAGAAATTCCATTACGACGGTCAAAACAACGGCAGGAATTTTTCATGAAGATCGGTATGTGCCCTTAATTCAGGCGGTAATTAATTTGGCTGTCTCGATTTTACTCGTAAAATCAATTGGTATAACGGGCGTGTTCATCGGTACACTTGTAAGCGCACTAGCCGTTCCTTTTTGGACTGCTCCTTATTTTGTTTATAAAAAGGTGTTTAAAA
>JAKACS010000675.1 GCA_021821235.1 Bacillota bacterium | reverse complement strand
AAAATTGGTTATAGAAGAAGGATTAACAACTGGCGGTAAAACATTAAAGGAGCATTTTGAGGCGATCAATCATGCGGAAGCCATTGATTATGTAGAGGATATGATATCAAAAAAAGATGATATCAGCCATTTTTTCATAAAAAATATTCATCGGCTTATCTTAAAAAATATTGATGATGATAATGCCGGAAAATACAGGAACAAAACGAATGTAAGGATCTCTGGAAGTAGGCATATCCCACCGGATTTTACGGTTGTTCAACAAGAGATGGATCATCTTTTAGAATGGTATAGGGAAAATAAAGATCATTTGCATCCAGTGGAACTTTCCGCACTGTTTCATTTTAAATTTGTCTATATTCATCCATTTACAGATGGGAATGGACGAACGGCTCGTCTGTTGATGAATTTTATCTTGATGCAATTCGGTTATCCTCCGGCGATTATTAAAGCAAAACCGGAGATTCGCCTGCGTTATTATGAGGCTTTGGAAAAAACAAGTGTCGAGGGCAAAACCGATGATTTTATCGAAATTGTAGCTGATTGCGTGACTGAAAGCTTACAAGATTATTTAAGCATGTTTTAAAGTAGGATTCTCGTGATCGGTCTATTCACCCGGCAAAAAGGCGAATCCATAAACGTAATATCTTATTAATCCTAGCGATTGGGATCGTTGAAAACACAATTTCGATTGTGATCTAGAAAACGGTTACCATGGTATCCTCTGCACAAATGGGAACGGTTATCACTTCTTTGACACCAGTGTTTATGGTTCTTTTTGCCTTGCTCGAAATTGCAATCAAAGACGGTAAAGAATGGTGAAAACAGAATAAGTTTGAGGAGCATCTACAATGTTGAATGAAGAAGCAATTATTTCGCTCATTAAAGATGATCAATGGATGATGGAGGTATTACAAGCGGCAAGATCATTGAATTTGCCTGATTGGTGGATTTGCGCCGGATTTGTTCGATCGAAAATGATTCTTTTAGAGTATTATTTTTTTGCAATTTGCTAGGATCTCTTTCGAACGCATGGCCAAAAAAGTAAAACAAGACCGCAAATTTTCAATTTTCCCCTACTGTTAAAAATTCATAAACAACATCATTGACGATTTCATGCAAATCCGCCTCAGGTTCCATTGCTTTCGCCTCATGAATTCGATTGTAAAGCTGGTCCATCTTTTTTGAACCAATCGGTAGCATTTCTCGATCAGAATCATACTGTTTCAAGCAATTTTTGATCATCTTCTCAATCAGTCGTTTATCCATTTGCATCCTCCCCGTGTGCCTATTATAGCGTGAATTTTTCCATCCGAACCATCCCCTATAAAAATTTCCATTGAATACGAACGAATATTCGCCTAAAATAATGGGTAGAATGGTATGGAACTTATGTTTGGTTTTTGGAGGGGTCTTTATGATTGATCATCAAACATTGCCGCAGAACAAAATTTTATGCGTTGATATGAAAAGCTTTTACGCAAGCTGTGCGGCTGTGATCGAGGGGCTTGATCCGCTCACTTGCTACGTAGCGGTTGTCGGCAATCAGGAGCGGCAAGGGAGTGTGGTGCTTGCCGCTTCGCCCCGCTTAAAAAAAGAATTTGGCATTAAAACTGGCTCCCGGTTGTTTGAGATTCCGAATGATCCACGAATTCGCGTGATTGAACCGAAAATGGCAACGTATTTGCGAATTTCCATGGAAATCTCCCGCGTGTTCAATCGCTATGTCCCAAAGGAAGCGATCCACACGTACAGTGTTGATGAAAGTTTTATAAAAGTCGATGGTGTTCTACACCTGTGGGGAGATGCCAAGGCGATTGCGAGAAAAATAAAGGACGATATTGAGCGGGAATTCCAGCTGCCCTGTGCGGTGGGAATTGGGCCGAATATGCTGATGGCAAAGCTATGTCTGGATCTTGAAGCCAAAAAGAAAGGGATTGCCGAGTGGACGTTTGTCGATGTTCCTGAAAAGCTGTGGAGCATTGCCCCGCTCCGTGAGATGTGGGGAATTGGCAGGCGGCTTGAAAAAACGCTCAACAGCATGGGAATTTTTTCGGTCGGCCAGCTGGCCCGCTATGATTTGGAGAAATTAGAAAAGAAATTCGGAATTATCGGTAACCAGCTTTATTACCATGCCTGGGGAGTTGATCTTTCAGATTTAGGGGCACCGCTTATTGAAGGGCAAATCAGCTTTGGCAAAAGTCAAATCTTACTAAGGGATTACAAAGATGAAACAGAAATCAAGCATGTCATTTTAGAAATGTGTGAGGAGGTTGCGCGCCGGGCAAGAACACATAAGAAAGCAGGGAAAACGGTTAGCCTCGGAATCGGCTACAGCAAAGAGGAATTTGGCGGCGGTTTTCAGCGCTCGCGAACCATTGAGCAGCCGACAAATGTGACAATGGAGCTTTACCGTGTCTGCCTGGAATTGTTTCATGAGAATTACAGCGGCCATACGGTCAGAAACATTTCGATTACTCTTGGCAACATCGTTGATGATCGCGAACTGCAGCTGAGCCTTTTTGATCTAGGTGCAGGAAAAAGGCGGCAGCTCGGTTATGTTGTCGACCGCATCCGTGACCGTTTTGGTTCAGGCGCACTGCTGCGCGCGGTATCGTATACAGCTGCCGGAACGGCAAAACAGCGGGCAACACTTGTGGGCGGACACAAAATGTAATAAAAAGAAAGAAGTGGGGATTATGATTCGCGATCGCGGGAGAATCAAGTGGACAGCGATGATGCTTCCGGAGCATGTGAAATTGCTGCGGGACTGGGTAAAGGAAGATACGTATGAACAGA
>JAKACS010000014.1 GCA_021821235.1 Bacillota bacterium | reverse complement strand
GGAAAGAGCACCCGTTGTTTGTATACGGAACGTACGAGTTATTATTGCCAAATCACCGAAGACTATTTGTTTACACACGGAGATTAGGAAGTCGTAAAGCGATTGTGATTAATAATTTTAGCAATAAATCAAGCAGGTTTAGAATTCCATCTAGTCTAAAGTATTCTAAATCCGAACTCATACTTCACAATTATGATGTAGCAGGTGACAGGCTACGAAAAGAATTTACATTAAAGCCTTACGAGACTAGGGTTTATTTATTGAAGTAAAAAAGGGGTAATGTCCCCAAAAAATGATGCAACCCGAATTCTTGTTATTGTTAAAGGAAGAATTATCGAAGAAGGCACCCGTGAAGAATTAATGCGCAGAAAAAGCTATTACTGGCGATTGCATCGTTCCCAGCATCAATCGATTCAAGTAGGGTAACATAGAAAAATCACGCCCTTGTTGCAGCAGCAGGTTTTTATTGTTGGTAAGAGGGAGCGGTCTTGAATATCGGTTAATAAGAAGGGTTCATAGTGCCCGAAGCGGAGAAAAATTAGGGTAAATGGTCAATAAAAGAGGTTTATAATGCCCATGGAAGCAAAAAATCCGGGATGTTGGTCATTAAGGGGTAGCGTCAGGGAAATGCGGATTTACAACGTTAAGCCCATTTTCAAGACGATTCCCCCATTTTTAACAACGTTAAGAAAGTTTCAATGGTCTTAAAGAATCTAACGAGACCATTTTCTCCGAATTAAAATGGTATTATCCTAGTAAATTAATATGTTCCCAACCTAGAGGTGACATATGGTGCAATAATTCTTCATTAAAACTACCTGACCGTTTTTGATATTCAACTGCTTTTGTTAGCTGTAAAGTATTCCAGATACTGATGGCATTGATAATTATGTTTAAGGCACTAGCTCTTTGCAATTGATGCTGTATGGTTCGTTCCCTAAGCTCTCCTTGTTTCCTGAAAAAAATAGCTCTTGCCAGTCCATTCATGGCTTCTCCTTTATTTAATCCCCTTTGTATTTTTCTCCTTAAAGATTCATCCGAAATGTAATTCAGAATAAAAATTGTTTTTTCGATTCTTCCCATCTCACGTAAGGCTGTAGCTAAGCTGTTTTGTCTTGAATAAGATCCTAACTTTCCCATAATCAAGGATGCCGAAACTGTCCCTTCCCTTATAGAATGAGCTAATTGCAAAACGTCTTCATAATTTTCTTTAATAACCTTTGTATTTATTTGTCCACGTAAAATAGTTTCTAGTTTTGGATACTCACTTGCTTTATCTATTGTAAATAATTTTGAAATTGATAGATCTCTTATCCTTGGGGCAAATTTAAATCCTAATAAATGAGTCAGCCCGAAAATTTGGTCAGTGTAACCGGCTGTATCTGTGTAATGCTCTTCTATGTTTAGATCCGTCTCATGATGCAACAAACCATCCAATACATGAATTGCATCCCTTGAATTTGTGTGAATAATCTTTGTGTAGTAAGAAGAGAATTGGTCACTCGTAAACCGATAGATGGTGGCCCCTTTTCCAGTTCCGTAATGTGGGTTTGCATCTGCATGTAGTGACGAAACACCCAGCTGCATTCTCATACCATCTGACGAGGATGTTGTACCGTCGCCCCAATAGGAGGACAATTGTAATTTATGATGAAAGTTTACTAATATGGCTTGGGCTTTATTCATTGCATCTTCATACATGCGCCATTGAGATACATTGGCTAATTGCTTATATGTAAGCCCGGGTGTTGCTTCAGCCATCTTGCTCAAGCCAATATTCATTCCCATTCCAAAAAGGTAGCCATGATAATGATTGTTTCTTCTTTATCCGGTTTTCGATTATTGGAAGCATGAGTGAATTGCTCATGAAATCCTGTTATATGAGCAACATCCATTAGTAAATCGGTTAATTTTATTCTGGGCAACATCTGATACAGGCTTGCACTAAATTTTTTGCTTCTTCTGGAACATCTTTTTCTAAGCGTGCAATTGACAGCTTTCCTTTTTCAAGAGAACCCCCGTCTAACTTGTTAGAATTGGCAGCTAACCACTTTAATCTTTTGTTAAGGCTGCTGGTTCTCTCCGTCATATAATCCTCGAATGATAAACTAACTGATAATCTCGTATTCTCCTTCGTTTGATTCCATGTATCTTCTATAATTATTCAGTTAATTAGTTCAATTATATATCAATAGAGTGTACTCTATTGATATAAGTGTAGTAGACAGATAAAATCATAGTTGGGAGTGTCTCATAAGACTTGAATCAAAAACGAGGTGGTATGATGCGAAAAATCGGTTATATACGTGTCAGTTCAACTAGCCAGAATTCTTCAAGGCAATTTCAGCAATTGAACGAAATCGGAATGGATATCATTTTTGAAGAAAAAGTTTCTGGAGCAACAAAGGATCGTGAGCAACTTCAAAAAATGTTAGAGGATTTACAGGAAGGTGACATTATTTATGTTACAGACTTAACTCGGATCACTCGAAGTATGCAGAATTTATTTGAATTGATTGATTTAATACGCAGTAAAATGGCAAACTTAAAATCACTCAAGGATACATGGTTAGATTTATCAGAAGATAATCCATACAGCCAATTCTTAATAACGGTAATGGCTGGCGTTAACCAATTAGAGCGAGATCTTATTCGTATGCGTCAGCGTGAAGGAATTGAGCTCGCAAAGAAAGAAGGGAAGTTTAAAGGACGGTTAAAGAAATATCATAAAAATCACGCAGGTATGAATTATGCAGTTAAGCTCTATAAAGAAGGAGGAATGACTGTAAATCAAATTTGTGAAATTACAAATGTATCTAGAGCTTCTTTATATAGAAAATTATCTGAAACATGAAAAGGATTAAAGAATTAAAGGATTATAGGAGTATTAAGGGCTTTACCTAATGGTAAGCCCTTAATTTGAACAATTACTTCTTAACAATCAAGACAGGAATTTCGGACCGGTGTAACACCCCTTGAGCAACACTGCCCAATAATACTCGATCAAAAACACCTCTTCCATGACTACCCAATATAATAAGGTCTACTTCCTCTGTTTGGGCAACATGACAAATGGTTTGACTTGGGTGACCTATTTGATGATTATATTCAAGACGATCCTTCCAAGGTTGAAGGACTCCTTCCATAATTTTCTTTTCAATATGTTTACTAAGTTCTTTTTCGTATCGATCCACTGCTTCAGGTGCAAAATCATAGGCGTAATTTTCTTTAACCGTGACGTAAAGCACAACACCTGTTGCATTTGGCCAAGCTTCCAAGAACTCTCCTGTCATTCTTGCGGCATGTTCAGAATAAGCCGAACCATCAGTAGCAAATAATATTTTATTCATTTACGAAACCTCCTGATTTACAATTAATTACATTGTGAAGTATGTGAAAACAGATAACAAAACAGATGTAATAGCCATTGCTAGAAGTGGTCTTAACGCTTTCGTTCTAAGGTCTTTTATACTAACATTTAAACCTAATCCAATCATAGCCATAGTTAGGATAAAGGAAGTGAAGAAAGAGATGCTATTCATGACACTAGTTGGGACGGTAATCAAATGACCAAGGACATAACTTCCAAATAAGCTCATGATAATAAAACCTATGAGAAACCATGGAAATTCAATTTTAGCATCAGAATCTGATTCAACTTTATTTTTTCGTTTCATCCAGTACATAAGAATAAAACTAAGTGGAACGAGTAAGAAAACACGACCTAGTTTCGCTAACAAAGCAATAGCAAGTGCATCTGGACCAGCAGGCGCTCCTGCTAAGGCAACATGAGCAATTTCGTGTAGACCTACACCTGACCAAACACCGTATTGAAGGTCTGTCAAAGGGAGAAACGGACGTAAGATAGTGTATGTTATGGCGAAAATGGTACCAACTAAAGCAATTATACCTGCCCCAATAGCAGTATCTTCATCCTTTGCTTTCACAATGGGTGAAACGGCTGCAATTGCAGCAGCGCCACACACCCCTGTTCCAATTCCTAATAACAAGGATAAGGAAGAATTCGCTTTGAACAGTTTTGCAAGCAACATTGTAAGAAAGATTGAAAAAACGATGGTTCCAACATCTCTTGCAAGCAAACCTAACCCTTGATGAAAAACAACATCAATGTTTAGTTTTAACCCAAAAAGGATAATAGCAAGCCTTAACAACCTTTTGGCAGAGAATTGGATTCCAGTACGGAATTTCTCAGGATATCCCCAAATTTGTCGATAAACTACTGCAATGATGATTGCGCTGGCGAGTTGACCAACACGATCAAACCCGGGTATTTTTGATAATCCAAAGCCAACTAATGCAATAATAAAGGTAAATCCAACACCACCGAACCAAAGTCCTCTCGAGGATGATTTTTTATGTTTTGCTAATGATGTATTCATTTTAACAACTCCTATATTTGCTTCCTTGTATTAAGAGTATATTTGTTTTGACAATAAGTAAAATAGATTATAATTATAGCCATGATATAAATTACTTATCATGGAAGTTTAAAATTTTTAGAACCCATTTTATTCTAAGGAGGAAGACTCATAATGGATCAATCTTTACTTGTATTTACTACAGTTGCAGAACAAAAGAACTTTACTCGAGCAGCTGAACTTCTCCATATGACACAACCAGCAGTCAGCAACTATATACAAACGTTAGAAAAAAACATGGGGATAAAATTGTTAGAGAGGACAAACAAATATGTTCGACTTAGCAAGGCTGGAGAAATAGTATTTCATCACGCCAAGGACATCTTAGGTCTCTATACTCGAATGGAAAGACTCATTGATGATTTTAAACATACTGCAAGTGGCCCTCTTTCTATTGGTGCAAGTTATACTTTCGGGGAATACATTCTTCCTCATAAAATTGCCAGTTTGCTTAAATCCTATCCATTATTAAATCCAATCATTACTATAAAAAATTCTAATGAAATTATAGATTTAATAAAGAAACACGAGGTAGATGTTGGGATAATCGAAGGAGAGGCTAATAATGAAAATATAAAGGTTATACCATTTGCTCTTGACGAGTTATCAATTACAGTCCCTTCAAATCACCATTTAGCAGAGCAAAAGGAAATAGACCCCTTGTTATTAAACCTAGAGACTTGGTTAGTTCGTGAAGAAGGTTCTGGAACGAGAGAAATGCAAGAAAAGGGATTTAAACAATTGGGGTTTTCTCCGAAGAAGTATATGACATTTGGGAGTACGCAAGTTATTAAGGAATCTATTGAAGCTGGTCTAGGAATTTCTATACTCTCACACGCGTCAATAAAAAACGAACTAGAACTTGGTAAAGTGAAGTTACTTGATATAAATGGGTTTCCAATCTCACGAAATTTTTCACTTATAACTCCAAGAGTTGAATTTTATACAAAAGCAATCGAGATATTTATTGAATCCTTAGTTATAGAATGAAATCCAGTCAATTGTGAATGACGAGGTGAAAAGCAAGCCCTATCAACGTGGAACAAGTTCATCCAATGTCAGATAAAATAAATACCAATCCCCCACCTTTCGTTGTTAAAATCGGGTTATTAATCTTGGGAGTGATCTTAGCGTTGTAAATACGCCGCATTTTCCTGACGCTACCCCATTAAGAAAGATTTTCAATAACCGCGATGGTTAGTTTGAAATTATTAAAAGGTGCCTCTCAAGCCTATGCTTTAAGGCACCTTTTTCTATCGGCACAACTTAGTAATTTAAAAACTTCACGCAAACCGGATCCGGAACAGCCACATCTGCCTGTAAAACGGTCAGTTTTCCGGTTTCCTTGTTGCGGGCATACAATACAAGGTTTCCGGAGTTTTGATTGGAAGCAATTAAGAATGCTTCGGATGGGTCAAGTACAAAATCGCGTGGCCAATCGCCCTCGGTAGAAACCCGATCAACGAAGGTCAATTCTCCAGTTTCTTCCTTCACAGCAAAAATAGCAATGCTGTTATGTCCGCGATTGCCAGCATATACGAAACGGCCATCAGAGGAGAGGTGGATCGCGCTGCCCTGGTTATTTTCCGTAAAATCATCCGGAATGGTTTTGATTGCTTGAATTTCAGTAAAACTTCCGTCTGCAGCATTGTATGTTAACGCAATCACTTCGGAGCTAAATTCGGTCATAATGTAGGCGAATTTTTGATTCGGGTGAAAATCAAGATGCCGTGGGCCGCTGCCAGGTTTGACAGACAAGCTGCTTACTTCGCTCAATTTTCCATCCTCACTAACTTGGTATGTAAACAGTTTATCGGTTCCGAGCTCGACAACAGCCAGATAATTCTCATCGGGTGTCAGTCCGGCAAAATGGGTATGTGCTTTTTCCTGTCTCGGATCAGGACCGTTGCCCTCATGCTGAATGATCGACACTGGCGGCGAGATCATTCCGTTTTCTCGGTTTAACATGTACGATTCGACTGTGCCTTTATGATAATTGGCACTGAACAAAAATTGACGGTTGCGGTCAAGACTGACGTGGCATGGCGGTGATCCAGCGAGCACCTGCGTGTTGATTGGGGTAAGTTCGCCGGATTCACTAATTCTATAACCAGCGACACCGCCCGATTCTCCTTTTTTTACAACTGCGTAAAGATACTGGTTGTCGTCACAGATGTTTAAATACGTAGGGTTGTCCAATTCAGCAGCAACTTGTACATTGGTGACTTTTCCCGCTTCTGCATCAAGGGTGAAGGAATAGATTCCCTTGCTGTCGCCCTTCGTGTACGTTCCAACAAAGCCGTTGAATTTTGTATTGGTTATCATTGCTCAATCTCCTTGTCAAAAAACTTATTGCATTTATTTTATCATAGTTTCCCGGAAAGGTTGAAAGCGGTGCCTGCCCTCACTACTTTAAAGCAACGGGAAACAGGCGCCTTTTTCCTTTCCAAATTAGATCTACTTCTTTTCTACCTCTATCCACTCTTGCGCCCATTTCTCCATTTCTCTTAAAGCAGGTTCGAGGGCTTTGCCTTTGGCGGTGAGGGAGTATTCGATCCGGACTGGCGTTTCAGGGAATACCTCCCGCTTTATGATCTCTTCGCGTTCCAAATCCTTTAGTCGTTCAGACAGTAGCCGTCCGCTGATTGGAAGGGAAGCTTCAATTGTGCAAAAACGCTGCGGGCCAGACAAAAGCTGATAAATGATGAGGCCGGACCAACGCTGACTTAAGATTTTCATCGCTTTTTCAAATTTTGGGCATAATGAGTTCGAATTCATGTTCATGTTCGATCACCTCTATTGCTTTATTATAACGCAAAATAGTTACTTGACATACCTTTATTACTAAATTATAGTTAGTTACATAAAGTAAGTATAATATATACAGAAGGGATGATCGGCCATTATGATGCCATCTTTATTTTTAGCACATGGTTCACCAATGTTGGCAATTGATAATACGGAATACACTGAATTCCTTAGCAATTTAGGGAGAAAACTCCGGCCGCAAGCGATCGTTATTTTTACCGCGCATTGGGAAGAAGAGCAGGTAACGATTTCTTCACTTAAAGGAACCTACGAAACCATCTACGATTTTTACGGTTTTCCAGAAGAGCTCTATCAAGTGACATATCCGGCAAAAGGCTCAACGGAACTTGCTGGTAGAATGCATAATCTGTTTGTCAAAGCGGGAATCTCTGTACAATTTGATACAAAAAGGGGCCTTGATCATGGTTCATGGACGCTGCTATCGAGAATGTATCCGAACGCGGACATTCCCGTTGTGCAAATTTCGGTCAACCCATTTCTGCCCCCGGAAAAACAATACCATATTGGCGAAGCACTTAAAGAGCTAGGACAGGAAAATATTCTCGTGATTGGCAGCGGTGTCACGGTACACAATTTGCGAATGGTCAATTGGGGACAGGCGGAGCCAGAGGAATGGGCTGTGCAATTTGATGATTGGCTTATCGAGCAAATGGAGAACGGTAGCCGCGAAAATCTTTTTCAGTATGAAACAAAAGCACCGAATGCGAAAGCCGCCGTTCCAAGACCTGAGCACTTTGTTCCCCTTTTTATTGCGATGGCAAGCGGTCAAAGCAAACCAGCGGTCATTTATCGAAACTATGAGTTTGGGACATTAAGTTACCTTTGTCTTGCTTTCTAACTCGATAGAAGTTGGCTTTGACAAAAAATCCTTAATGGGAACAACAAGTTTTCCCTAGACTCACCCAACCCCTATTTGATACGATTTGAGCGGAAGATTTGATAAGGCACGGACTTAGTATGGAGTGAGTAGATATGCAGACAAGAGAAACGGTTTCACGAATGGTTCTACTGATTAGTATATGGAGCAATGCCCTCTTGGCAGTGGGCAAAATGGTCATTGGCTGGTATGGCGCAAGCAACGCAGTGTTCGCTGATGGGATTCACTCGGGGACAGATGTGTTTGCCGCAGTGATTGCTCTTTTGATTGTCAGAATATCGAATAAGCCAGCAGACGATGACCATCCATATGGCCATGGAAAAGCAGAAATCATGTCATCGGCAATTGTCGGAGTTCTCCTCATTCTCATCTCTTTTTATCTTGGCTACCAAGGAATCTCGGGCTTGATCAAACCGTTCACTCTGCCAAGTATTTTAACCATTTACGTAGCAATTTTGTCTTTTGCAATCAAACAATTCCTCTACCGCTATTCGCTGAAAAAAGCCTTAGAGTATAAAAGCAAGGCGATTGAAGCAATCGCGGTTGACCATAAGGCAGATATTGCCGCATCCTTTACGGCGGCAATTGGTGTTTCACTAACCTATATTGGGACAGCCACAAACATTCCTTTCTTGCAATACAGTGACAAAATGGCCAGTATCATCGTTTCCATCCTGATTTTAAAAATCGCGATCGAATTGTTAACAGAGGCATTCAATATTTTGCTTGAACGGAATATTGACAGCGAATTTTTAGACGAACTCTCTCAATTGATTGCAGCGTTCCCTGAAGTAAAAAGAATTGATCGGATCCGTACTCGCGATCACGGACATTACATTATGGTCGATATACGGATTTCAATTGATGCCGATAAAACGATTAAAGAAGGACACGATATTGCCACAGAAATAAAATTTACTCTAATGGAAAAGTATACTAATATTGAAGAAGTACTGATACATTTAAATCCTTATTTTAAATGAGAAATAGAGGTGTACTTTTTGATGGCTAAAAACAAAATGCGCACGAAAAAAACAGCAAACTCAGCTTCTAACTTAATCGTTTGGATCGTGGGAATCGTTGCGGTAGCTCTGATCGCCTTTATATTTCTTGGCAATCAATCAAAAACAACGCCGAAGCAAGCGATTGATTATATAGGACAACCATACATAGGGGACAAAACGGCACCGGTTTCGATTATTGAGTTTGGCGATTATAAATGTCCGAGTTGCAAACAGTTCGGAGAAAATGTGCTCCCGGCTATTAAACATGCGTTTGTGGATACCGGCAAAGCGAAGCTGTATTTTTTAAATGATGCATTTATTAATACGGATTCGATTCGGGCTGCTAAATTTGCCGAATCTGTCTATTTAGAGCTTGGAGACAAAACATTCTGGAAGTTTCATGACCTTTTGTATAAAAAACAGCCGGAAGACAGCAAATATGAAAAAATCGATTTTTATAATGAAAAATTCCTCACTGATACGTTAAAAGAAGTGGCAAGTGATGCTGATGTAAAAAAAGTAGTGGCTCATTTTCGCGCTAAAAAATCCGATGCAGCTTTTCAAAAGGACATGGATTTGGCGAAAAAGCTAAACGTTTCAGGCACTCCAACATTGTTTGTAAATGGAAAACTGTTTGACGGCCAAACGATGGATGATTTAACAAAGATGGTGGATGCAGCGGCAGAAGAAAAAAGCAATGAGTAGGTGCATCTATGATGATAACCGTGAGCTTACTCAGTCTTGCGTGGAAGAAATAATTGGGTAAAAGAAGAGACTAAATCAGCCTCTTCTTTTACTTACATTTTCGCTGGCTGTCCCCAGCGCTCCTCGATTTTGCACAATTTCCAGATGGCAAACGAAATTCCCCATGATAGGGCGAAAAGAATGACGAGCAAATAGCCCAACCAGCTAATATCGAGATTTTGGATGAAATGCCAAAAACCGGTCGTCCATTTCATTTTTTCCGACAAAACTTGGCCAAGTTCAATTGTTCCAATCAATAAAGCGGCGGCCACGGACAAGGCTGTGATCGTCAAGTTGTAATATACTTTTCTAAGCGGAGTAGAAAATGCCCATTTATAGGCATTTGTCATAAAGATTCCATCAGCTGTATCCATCAGACTCATTCCTGCTGCAAAAAGAATTGGCAGCGACAGGATCCCAACAAGCGGCAATGCGTTTTTGGCAGCCCCTGCAGATATGGCCAGCAATGCTACTTCACTGGCTGTATCAAACCCCAAGCCAAACAAGAAGCCAAGTGGATATACATGCCAGCTTTTCGTGATCAATCGGAACAGAGGGCCGGTAAAGCGGGCAAGGAAGCCCCGGCTCAGCAAAAGCGCTTCGATTTCCTCTTCATTGTATGTACCTTTGCGCATATTCAAAAAAGTTTTTTGCAAATCGATCAGAATAACTGCGTTTAACAAACCGATCAGTAATAAGAATAACCCGGACACGATGGTTCCGATCACACTGCCCATATCCTGCCAATAAGGCAATTCTTTTTGCGCCCACTGAACAGAGACGGCTAAAAGGACAGCCATAAGAAACACAACGCTAGAATGCCCTAGTGAAAAAAAGAAGCCTACCCCGATCGGATTTTGCTTTTGCTGCACCAGCTTTCTCACTGTATTATCAATAGACGCAATATGATCCGCATCGAAAGCATGCCGCAGTCCGAGCGTATAGGAGACAAAAGCTAATCCCAATAGCAACGGTTGATCTTTTGCACCGATAAACAAAAAAACAAGCCCGAGTAAGTGTAAGAAAAGAACAATAAAAGTATAGGGAAGCCAATTTTTTTTCAGAATTTGCTGCACCGATTCTCCTCCAATCTCTCTAATTTTTTCTTTCATTTTATCATTAAATTCAGGAATCAACAGCGATATTGCAGTCATTTTTCGATGAAATAGAATTGAAACATTTCGTAAAAATAAGGGATTCATTTTCCTGTAGAGGGTATTTACGGTAATAAAGTCAAATTGGATAAAGATTCTAGTTGCTAGCTAAATAGCTTCATAACAATAAAAGCAGTATTATTTCATCCACTTCCAGTTTTTGGACAATGAAAAGAAATATTACAACTGGTAGCCTAGTAGTAGAGACAAGAAAACAACTACTAGGAGGCTCACATGAAGAAACTTAAAAAACTAGTAATTGCGACTGGATTAATGGTATCAATGTCTATGGGAATATTAACAACTCAATCGGAAGCAGCTACAAACTATCAAGTAAAATCAGGGGAGACTTATTGGAAGATTGCAAATAAGTTTGGTGTGTCTCTGTCTGAATTAAAAAAACGCAATAACGCAAGCACAAATATGTTACTAGCTGGACAAAATTTGGTTATTCCATATTCGACGATTTCGATGGCCGATAAAGAATTAATTGCAAAACTTGTTTATGCAGAAGCAAAAGGGGAACCATATGCGGGAAAAGTAGCGGTGGCAACCGTTGTTTTAAACCGTGTAGCAAGCCCTGAATTCCCGAATACGATAAGAGAAGTCATCTATCAAAAAGCGGGCGGTCATTATGCTTTTACCCCAGTTCAAAACGGTGCGATTAACGAGGCGCCTGATGCGGCTTCAAGAGCAGCGGTAAATGAAGCATTGGCTTTTAGAGGACAAGGAAACGGATCATTATTTTTCTATAATCCGAAAACAGCTGTAAGTAAATGGGTATTCTCTCGTGAAGTAACAGTGACAATCGGCAATCATCGTTTTGCAAAATAAACAAAAAAACGTCTGAATCTTGGGGATTCAGGCGTTTTTTAACGGCCTAGGAAATTTTAAATTTTTACGTTGTGGATAACCTTGCATGAACTTTTTGAATCTAGCTCCAGCACTTTTTCTTCTAATCCGCTTTCTGTCCGTTATTCGTTCAGAATTTATCGATATGAACTAAAAAAGCAATTTGCTCTTCTCATCTGATCTGTTTTGAATTATAGTAGTAAGTAATAACTGCATTATGGTAAAGCGTAAAAGCAACTAGGGGAATGAGAGGAAGGTCGAGATGATTAAGACGGTTTTGTTTGATGTGGACGGTGTTCTTCTGAGTGAAGAGCATTATTTTGACGCTTCGGCGTTAACGGTTTGGGAAATGTTGATCAGCAGCAATTATCTTGCACTGTCGCCTGAGCAGTACAAAACAGACTATACAGAGACAGAGATTGCTGAAATTCGTGCAAAAGTTTTTAAGCAGGACAAGGTTTTAAAGTTTTTAAAATCGCGCGGCTTGAACGCGAACTGGGATATGATTTATCTGACTTTCAGCCACCAATTGATTCATCTTTTAGCGCAAATAAATGAGATGGAGCGCGAGCGGATTGAGCATTGGCTTTCCCAGGAAATTGATCGTTCGACATTGCTGGAAGTCGGGGAAGTACTGAATAAATACAATGTAGAGCTGGATTTTGATCGGTTCATCACTGATTTTCAAGCCTCAGCTGAAACGAAGCAAGGTCTGATGAATCATCTCGATGTTTTGGCAAAAGAAAAGTTGGAAATCGAGACATCCATTTTTAAAGGAAAAGGATTGCTTTGGTCTGTATGTGAACATGTTTCACAAGAGTGGTATGTCGGCGATAAAAATGTTCTTTCCTCAACCGGCCGGCCATCGGTACAGCTAGGCAAGCAAGGGTTTTTGGCAAATGAAACGATATTGGCTCCTGCTGAGGAGATTGCTGAATTCTTTCAATCTTTTATTAAAAAGGGGATTTCGATTGGAATTGGCACCGGCAGGCCGGAACTGGAAACAATCCAGCCTTTCGAGCATTTGGATTGGCTGCAATATTTTGACACCAACCATATTGTGACGGCGGATGAAGTATTGAAGGCGCAAAAAGAAGTTCCAAGCAGCACTTCACTATCAAAACCGCATCCATTCACGTATTTGCTAGCGCTTGCCGGTAAAAATCGCGGTGCTGCAGCGTGCTTAAATGAGCCGCTGCCGCTAGAAAATAGCGAAGAGATCCTAATCGTCGGTGACTCGCTTGCTGACTTACTGGCTGCACGGCAAATGGGCTGCCAGTTTGCCGCTGTTCTAACTGGTTTATCTGGCAAAGATGCCCGCAGCGAATTTGAAAAACATAATGCTGATTATATTTTTGATTCAGTATTGGATGTAAAACAATTAATTGAAGCGATTTAATCGATATTTCAATTGATAGAGACTTCTTGATTTTGGCAGGCATTTAAACCATTTCAAAACAAATAAAGGGATAGCCGATAAGGCTACCCCTTTTATTTGTGTAATTTTTAAACACTTTCCACCTTTTCAGGCTCCAGCTGACCCGGGTAGACTGAATCCACATTTTCAAGCTCAAGAAGCTGCGCTTCCGCTAATCCGCCAATGGATGTCAAAGCAGTCACGATATCGGTGCCAATTGCTTTATCAAGCGTCAAGACCATAATGGCTTCACCGCCGACATTCGCTCTTCCTACCTGCATTGTCCCGATATTGATATCGTAGTTTCCAAGAAGGGAACCAACTTTTCCGATCATACCAGGGATGTCATGGTGCTTGATGTAGAGCAAATATTTTTCCGGGCGGACATCGATGCGATATTCATTGATTTTCACGATCCTTGCGCCATAGCCGTTTAAGACGGTGGCACCAATGGTAGCTGTCCGCTCCGCATCGGAAATGGTCAATTCCAAGTAATTGGCAAATCCTTTATTCGAAGCATTGTGCTGAACATTGTACGATACACCCTGCTCCTTTATAAGATGAAGCGAATTGATTAGGTTGACAGAATCGCTTAAATGATACGATAAAATGCCTTTAATCATCGTTCTTGTCAACAGATCAGTGTCTTCCTCTATTAAGTCACCGTAATAGTTAATGTCAATCTTGGCGGGCGCTTTTTTAAGCAATTGCATTGCAAGTAAACCCGATTGCTCTCCCAATAGCAAGTATGGCTTCATTTTTTGCTGGGTTTCACCGGACATTTGCGGCATATTGACCGCGTTGCGAATCGAATTCGATTCAAAAATTTCGAT
>JAKACS010000674.1 GCA_021821235.1 Bacillota bacterium | reverse complement strand
GCAAGTAAAGGCCAATAGATGTGTTTGAGGCGTTAGAATCAGAAGGAGTAGAAGCTAGTTACAGTACCGTGCTTCGAACGATTCGCCAGTTAGAAAGAAAGGTGAAAGAAGCCTTTATTAAAGGATCCTATATTCCTGGGGATATTTGTGAATTCGATTGGGGTGAAGTGAAAGTCAATATTAATGGTAAGTGGCGGAAGCTGCAAATGGCAGTATTTACTTCTGCCTTTGGAAATTACCGGATGGCCTTTTTATTTATGAAACAGAAGATGGAATGCTTTCAAGAAGCTCACGCCTTATTTTTTAAAGAAACCGGTGGAGTTTACCAAACGATGGTCTATGACAATATGAGGGTAGCCGTCAAACGTTTTGTCGGAACCGAAAAAGAGCCTACCGATGGCCTATTAAAACTCTCTCTTTATTATGGTTTTCACTTTCGCTTTTGTAATGTTCGTCGTGGAAATGAAAAAGGCCATGTCGAGCGTAGTGTGGAAGTGATTCGAAGAAAAGCATTTGCTTTTCGTGACACTTTTGAAACGATAGAGGCAGCTAATCAGTACTTATATGAAATTTGTGAAATACGTAATAGAAAACTACAGCCATCCCATCAAAACCAAACTGCCGAAGAGTGTTTGAAACAGGAACAAGAAAACTTCCTCCCTCTTCCCCCTCCATTCGATGCGGCACGAGTCCAAAACGTGCGAGTCGATAAATATTCGACGGTAGTAATTGATCAAAGCCATTATTCGGTTCCTGATCATCTGGTTGGCTAAATTATAAAAGTAAAAGTCTATTCAAATCGCATTCTATCTTTTCATAAGGAGAAAAAGATTGCGGAGCATCTCCGTCTGACTGGTTGCCATGAGTGGAGTTTACACCTGGACCATTACATCCATACACTAAAGAAAAAGCCTGGTGCATTAGCTGGTAGCACAGCATTACAACAGGCAGATAAAAAAATAAAAAAGATTTATGAGACCTATTATAGCAGTAAGGAGAAAGAATTTATAGAGTTAATACAGTATATAAAAGAAGAATCAAGCATGGTTGAAATCGAGCGAAGTATTAAAGAACTTCGAAAGATAAACCCAAGTCATGTAACAACCGATAAAATAAAAATTCTTTGTGCTAAAAATAAAAATAAAGTACTTCCTACCGTTCAGAACTCAAAAGAATCAAAGGATATCACGGAACATGCCAAGGCAAATCTAAAATTATATGATGAGTTATTCCAGACGGATGGAGTTGGAAAAAAGGAGGCCATTGCATGAGTAAATCAAAGGAAAGGATAGATGAGATATTCAATTATTGTAAGGATTTAAAATTACCCAATGTTCGCCAATGTTTTCAAGAACAGGTAAAAGAAGCAAATCAAACAGATGCCAGTTATGAAGAGTTTTTATCCTTATTATTACAAAAGGAATGGGATTCTCGTCAGGAATCCGCCCAATATAATCGAATCCGTCGGGCCGAATTTCCTTATAAAAAATATTTAGCGGATTTATCTTTATACGAATTACCGGAAGATGCTCAAAGAAAATATAAACACCTTAAAACGCTTGAGTTTATAAAGGAAGGAAGAAATTTAATTCTGGCAGGCAGTCCAGGTACAGGAAAGTCGCACATGGCAATTGGCTTAGGAATAAAGGCTTGCGAGGAAGGTTATAGGGTTTGGTTCACAACTGTCCCTTTATTGATTAATCAACTCAAGGAGTGTCGTTCAGAAAAAACTCTCCGAGCCTTCCAAAATCGTTTTGAAAAATATGACCTTGTTATAGCTGATGAAATGGGATATATCTCATTTGATAAAGAGGGGGCAGAATTATTGTTTACCCACCTCTCCCTTCGGGCTGGCCAGAAATCCACCATCATCACTACGAATCTATCTTTTGAAAGATGGGAAGAAATATTCCAGGATCCCGTAATGACGGCAGCCATGATTGATCGCCTTACTCACCAAGCCTACCTAGTCAATATGACCGGTAATTCCTACCGAATGAAACAAACCAAGGAATGGTTGGAAAAACAGCAACTGGTTTAGTGTTTACTAAGGTTGGATGAAAAAAGACAAGGAGATTAGCAGGATGATAACAGCAAAAGAAGCAACCCGATTCTTCCTCTCCTACGAAGTGAAGTGTGATACGAAACTCGTCAGTGAGTGGATGGACAAATGCCCAATAGGACGCGACCTAAGAGATGTAAAAGAAGAAATAGCCGAATGGGATATGTATAACTTTAGTGACTGGTTGAGTTTGTATGGGACTGCCTACGAGGAAGGAATTGATGAGCAAACAAAGATCGCTAGATTATTAGAGGAGGTAGCCTGGTTAAGGGAAAAAAATGCGAAACTACAGAATGAAAATTTAAAATTGTTATCCAAATTGGATATCCTCCCATTCTAATCGCTAAAAAAATATTCTCCCGCTTCAATTGGAAAATTTAGGTGGGGGAATTTTCAATGACTAAGTGGGGGAATTTTCAGTTGACAATTACAGCTAAAACCAAAAGACCAAAACAGTTAATCTTCCTCTAGCAATCTTCTATAAGAATATATTCCATATGAAAAATCCCTAGAGCCATAAGAGTTGAATGAGCCAAATAAAAGTCCTCTATAATCTTTGTTTGAGTAACTTTAACTTTCTAATTAACTGTTTCCATATTCAATATAATTTGGGTTGCGTTAATTCTCTTGAAGTGGGAAAGTTTTGAGTTAAAGTATTAAAATTGTGAGGTATTGAACTTTAGCAGATGAACGCGAAGAGTACTTCTGTTCGATAAAGGAATGAAACATAGAGTATTTT
>JAKACS010000013.1 GCA_021821235.1 Bacillota bacterium | reverse complement strand
TGATAATTGGCTGCTGAAAGCATCATCAACCACGGTAATTCTTTCGGCGGATTCTGCTTCATTTCTCGTTTGTATTTTTTCCATTTTACCATAAATTGTGACAGATCAATCGCATGGAATTCAAGGTGAGGGCTCCAAATAAACTGTTCTGTATCTTCTTTTATGTGAAAAACAGTATGAAAGCTATCGGTCTCGTGAGGGAAAAGCGGGTAGTTTAATATGTTGATCATGATCGTAGGAGGCAACAGTTGATAATCTTCACCACTTGCTAAGGATGCAGAAAATAATTTGGACCAGTAGTAAAGCACCCGTTCCGGCATGTCATGTTGGTGGGACAATTGAATCTCAATATTGATTCTTTCACCATTGGAGGTGTGCACAAGTACGTCCAATCTACTCGTTTTCCCATCAAGGGCCTCTTTAATGAGTTCTGTATTTTCATATTCAACATCTGTAATCCGGTCATTCTCTTTTCGGTGAAGCAAATCATTTAAGAAGGCAATGGTAATCGATTTACGGCGCGGATCTCCAAACAATTGTTTGAACATAAAATCCATTTTTAAATCAAGATATTCTTTTGTCATGTGGGTCCATCCTTTCGGGGAATTTAGGAGAATAGTAGAGGCTGCCAATAACTTGAAAACTTACCGTTTTAAAAAATTAATCTTTTTTCTAATACTCTTATCAATATGAATTCGGGGAACGTAAGACAATTAGTTAAAAAAATTAAAGAATGTTCCATACTTTACATTCCTGAAAAATCAAATCTACTTGTTGACATTGCAATGACGATATAAACCATTTCAAATTCCACATGGCATAAATAGTGATTATAGATTAATATGCCATGTGGAGACAAAGAATTAACACTCATATCCACTATTCTCGGTACTTTTCAACCTCTTCCCTGCTGCATTCAAGGATATCAGCGATCGTTTCAACATCCATACCTTTTCGTAGCATTTTTCGAATGATTTCCTTTCTCTCTTTTTCTTTTCCCTCTTTTAGCCCTTCCCTGCGCTCTCCCCGTATGTTCGATAATTGATCTCGCAAAAACTTCAACCTGGCTTCGTATAACTCTTTATTCTCCTTGTTTGCACTTAAATTTTCCCACTCCACTAGGGCTTCTCGAATTTCCTGTTCATTCATCGCCAAGTCCTCCAATTCCTGAAAAATCTCTTCATTAAGGATTTTCTTTTGATAATTGGCTGCTGAAAGCATCATCAACCACGGTAATTCTTTCGGCGGATTCTGCTTCATTTCTCGTTTGTATTTTTTCCATTTTACCATAAATTGTGACAGATCGATCGCATGGAATTCAAGGTGGGGGCTCCAACTAAACTGTTCTGTATCTTCTTTTATGTGAAAAATTGTATGAAAGCTGTCGGTTTCGTGAGGGAAAAGCGGGTAGTTTAATATGTTGATCATGATCGTGGGAGGCAACAGTTGATAATCTTCACCACTTGCTAAGGATGCAGAAAATAACTTGGACCAGTAGTAAAGCACCCGTTCCGGCATGTCATGTTGGTGGGACAATTGAATCTCAATATTGATCCTCTCGCCATTAGAGGTGTGCACAAGGACATCCAACCTGCTCGTTTTCCCATCAAGGGCCTCTTTAATGAGTTCTGTATTTTCATATTCAACATCTGTAATCCGGTCATTCTCTTTTCGGTGAAGCAAATCATTTAAGAAGGCAATGGTAATCGACTTACGGCGCGGATCTCCAAACAATTGTTTGAACATAAAATCCATTTTTAAATCAAGATATTCTTTTGTCATGTGGATCCATCCTTTCGGGGAATGTAGGAGAATAGTAGAGGCTATCAACAACTTTATTTAAACTTACTCTTGCAAAAAA
Source organism: Bacillota bacterium (assembly GCA_021821235.1). Next base: position 12,301 of record JAKACS010000013.1, on the reverse strand, counting down.
ATCAATCTACTTTTCTAGCACTTTTATGACCTTTTTGTTAACTTTTCGTAAGAAGAAGATAATATGCCGTTGCTTTTGCTTTATTTTCGACCTTCTATGGCTGGAAGTGTTCCACATTAAACCAAATAAAGTGAAACCTTAAATCAATGGGGGGATTTTACACCCCCCTCGCTTATTTTAGACAGTTCCCCCCCTATGTCGCGGTGGCAGTTCTACTGCATGTTGATACAGGATAAAATTTTTCCCTGCTAATGCGACGTCTAGTATTCCTTACGTACCGCAAAAAGTTCGGTACGGCCGGTTTGATTGTGGTGGCAAGATGCAATACTCAGTTTGTTCTGTACTGTATGCAAACGGATCCGCTAGGACACTTAGAAGCCGATTCATCGATTGGTAATCTCCATGGTTCACTGCTGCATTAAGTGCCTCTTCCACCCGATGATTTCGTGGAATCACGGCGGGATTGTTGCTGCGCATCAGCTGCTGGACAGAAATTTTCGTTTCTTGCTGCCGCTCAAGTCTGACGTGCCAGCGCTCAAACCACTCAGAAAATTCCTTTGATTCCACCAACGGAGCGTCCACACTTTCATCAAGCGTTAATGCTCGAAAAGTATTCGTGTAATCTGCTTGATACTGATGCATCAGCGCGAGCAGGTCTTCAATTAGAGCGCGGTCTTCATCCTTCTCATTAAACATACCCAGTTTCCGTCTCATTCCTGCCAACCAATGGTTCTCGTACATCCCCATAAAACCGGAAATCTCTTCCTGAGCCATCTCTACTGCCTTTTTTTGATTTTCATGCAATAGCGGCAACAAACTTTCAGCAAAGCGGGCAAGATTCCAGCCAGCAATGTATGGCTGGTTACCATAGGCATAGCGTCCCTCGGTATCAATTGAACTAAAAACGGTTGCTGGATCATATGTGTCCATAAAGGCACACGGCCCATAATCGATTGTTTCCCCGCTTATCGTCATGTTATCGGTATTCATCACTCCGTGGACAAAGCCGACAAGCTGCCATTTAGCGACCAACGCAGCCTGATGTTTGATTACTTCCCGAAGCAGCGATAAATAAGGGTTCTCGTCTGCTTTACAATCCGGATAATGGCGCTTGACTGTATAATCTGCCAAAGCACGCAAATCCTCCACGTTTCCCCTTCCTGCAGCATATTGGAAAGTGCCGACACGAATATGGCTTGCTGCCACACGAGTCAGGATCGCCCCAGGCAGCATCGTTTCCCGAATCACCTGCTCTCCTGTCGTTACCACTGCAAGGCTACGGGTTGTCGGGATCCCGAGTGCATGCATTGCTTCACTGATCATGTATTCACGAAGCATCGGTCCAAGCGTCGCTCTGCCATCCCCCCCTCGGGAATACGGTGTCCTGCCGGCTCCTTTTAGCTGAATGTCCAAGCGCCTGCCATCTGGAGTGATCTGCTCCCCAAGAAGAATTGCCCGGCCATCCCCCAGCATCGTAAAATAGCCGAACTGGTGGCCGGCATATGCCTGCGCCAACGGAACAGCACCATCGGGTATCTGGTTTCCCGCGAACACAGCGACACCTTCTTCACTTTTCAGCACACCGGTATTTATCCCCAGAAATTCTGCAAGACGGTCATTGAAAAATACAAGTCTTGGTGAGGAAACCGGAGTCGGAATTTGCAAGGTGAAAAAATCCTCCGGAAGGCGCGCATAACTATTGTCAACGTTCCAACCATCTCTTGTTTTCGCCATCGAATCCCCTTTTCCGTTTTTACGTTGAATTTCTTTTATACTTCCATTTCACAGATAGTTTACCCTTTCGATCGTAAAAATGACCTTGTCATTCACTTTATTTGTACAATATCATTTTTAAGCATCGGTGTTCTTTTCTGAAAAGCAATAAATTTGTCCAGAACGCTTAACCCTGGTAACTACCCTGCAAAAATCCTCACAGCGACTCCGTTTCCAGCCGAAATCCTTCGAGGTCGATCTCTTCATCTACCTCCAGCAAGAGACAGCGTTTCCCTTGGTACATAATATACTTTACATTCTTTAATTCTTTTGGATCGATGGATAGATCGGCCACTTTTGTTTTGATTTTAATCGTTTTCGGAACTAAGCTGCTTGCTTTGAATTCGTGTTTTTCATCGTTTACGATTGCTTTGAAGGCGTGCTCTACTTTAGCAGATTCAACGTTTTCGATGCCGCTGACCGTTAAAATGCGTTCAACATCTCGATAATCCAATGTAGGAGTTTCACTTTCTTCACTTTCTTCATTTTCCTGAACGAGTTTATCAATTTCATCATAGACATTGGAAATAACATGGGAAGGCACTGCATCGCCCATTACTTCTTTTAAGATTTGCCCAAAGCTTTCTTTATCTTCCTGAGCTGTGATGATTTCTTCGCAATTGAGAACCTCTTCAATAAATCCACTATCAGGTTGATTTGCTTTCCCAGCACAATAGAGAAGATGATTCACATCGGCAGCATGATCATTAAAAGCAGGAAACAAAAAACCGGACATTGGCGAATCTAAATTAATAATCGGGTCAAACACGTTATACGATTTAAATTCTTTCTCAATATAATCAAACAGCAGAGCCTTTTTCGGCTGATCCGTTTTATTGAGGCTGCAAAGGACAAACGGATTGGCATAAACCTCATCATCCCCGCCTTCTTCTGATTCCGCCTCGCGTTTGCGAACCGGCTTCCGGTACTCTCCGCGGATAAACGTCACCATCGTATCAAATTCATAAACCGTATGAGCAAACATTTTTCCGACAATTTCAAGCATGTATTCTTTCCAATCATCTGCTGTGTCTGCCTGCATTCCATCGAAAAGAATAATCTGGGTGCTGTCTTCTACATCCCGTTTAAATTTCAACTCGAACAGTTTAGCATCGAGAGTGCCGGTTAACACCTTTTTAAAGGTCGACAAAAAGAGTTCTTGTGCTTCCTGTTCCAACAGTTGGAACGGCTGACTCACATGATGGTAAATCTCCCCTGATTCTTTCTGAACATACACATTCAAGATTTCCCTAATATTCATCAGGTGATTATCTACCTTAAATTGCTTGCGAATATTCGCAATATCTTTTTTATTCATGAATTTCAACTCCCAACCTTGATTATACTGTTCAAGCGGGAAAATCTCTATTTCTATTTTTACTCATAGCATCTGCTACCTGGAAAATTACGGGTTGTCACTATGTCCAGGACAGCTTTTAAAAGGGATAGCGATGCTTTACATTTTGCAAAAGGGTTCTTTTAAGGAAGTTTCACAATCGTAATCTGTTATTGCAGCACCCATTTGAGAGACAGCCACTTTAACTGGGTGAATGTGATGTTCTTTCCACATATCATATAGGGTTCCTACTTGAGCTGCATCTTTTAAAAAGGCAATGCCGCAATCTCCGCCTCCTGCACCAGACGATTTACCGCTGCCATACTGTTCAGCAACTGTACATAATTTTGTTAACATTGGCGTTTCAATTAAACAGCCGGCATCTCCCTCTAACTTTTTTAGCGCATGCCGATTGTCCCTTAAGCCCGAGATCGCTTCCGAACAATCCGCCACTCTAAAACTTGTCAGAATCGTAGAAACCGCTTTGGCACTCTCATTAAGAAACTCACGATATAAATTAGGGCTGTTTTCTTTCAGTTCGGCCACTTTCTTTATCATCACGGCTGTTGAAATCGGTTCGCCTGTCCAGCCTACACATAATTTTAGTGGCTTTGGCGGTTGAATAGTCGTAACGGATAAACCCGGCCAGTCTTTATGAATTAATCCTGTAAGGTTTGTACCCTGGGCCATTTCGTTTACTAACCAACTGCTGTCAAACGCTGAATAGGCGAGCCAGCCTCCAAACGTTGATGCAGCTATATCTGCTCCAGAACCACTCTTCTGCGTTTTTATATGAGCGATTGCAGAAAGTTTAAAAATTTGCTCAAGTAATGGTGGATTATTCGGCTCCCTATGTAGGGCCAACACGGCAGAAACCACTGCAGTTACAACTGCCGCACTGGAGCCGAAGCCATATTTTTTACCCGTCAATGGATCATTGAGTTCACTTTCAATGGTTAGCTTGAATGGACAGGGTGTAATCGAATTTTCATGTAAAAATTGATTGACAACCAAAAGCGAGTTTCGAATATACTTTAATCGTGGGTCTTCGATACTAAACTTGACATCCTCTTTGTATGCTTCCCATTTGATTTGTTCCAGCCCTAATTGCACCAGCGAAAGTTGGTTTTCTTTGGCAGTCCCAATATATGCAGTGACATATCGATTAATAGCGGCTACAATCGCCAATTGGTTCGGTTCAAGTACAGCATATTCACCCGCAATTAACAGTTTCCCTGGTACTTTGACACGATAACGAAAATTAGTCATGACTTTCATCCTTTTATCCTGTATTCTAGTGGCTGATCATTTCTTGCCTGTATTCGGCAAGTATTCTACCCCCGGTCCTGGGTGGCAAACATGAATTTTTTGTACCGCTGGCAGCGATAACAGCTTGTCCAAAATCAATTGTTCATCCTCCGGTTGGCAAAGAACCATCACGTTCGGTCCAGCATCTATCGTAAAATAGGCGGGAATGTTGTTCGCCCGCAAGCGGTGTACTGCATGCATTACCTCTACCGTACCACCTTGCCAATACAAAATCGCTGGATTTGCCCCAATGGTTGTCGCATGCATCTTCAATGCATTTGCTTCTACAACCTGGCCGAGTAATTGAAAATCATGATTGCTGATCGCTGTTTTTGCAATCTGCAAATCTTTTTCAGCTTCCAAAGGCCAGCAGGAGTAAAACGGGGAAGTTTCAACCGTCCGTTTCATCCCCTCTCTGCTTGAGATTGGTTTTGATTCTGAATTCAGCAGCACTGATAAAATACTAATCTGCCAATTTTGTCCTTCAGCTAACGGCCTCGCATAGGAATCCGTCCCATCTGCTTCAATCCCCTTTTCCCACTCAACATATCCGCCCAATATTGAGCGGCAGGCAGAACCTGATCCTTGCCGTGTGATTCTCGATAATTCTGCTATGTCTACTTCCAAACCGATTGCTTTAACGGCTGCAGCAGCTAAGGCAGCATATCCGGAAGCGGATGAGCCAAATCCTGCAGCTAGAGGAACTTCATTATCCGATTTGACTATTGCATAAAACTGTTTTCCAGCTCGTTTTCTAATTTTGTCGAGGAAGTTCGAAATTTTCATCGTTTCCTCTTCGCTAGCGATATTTTTATTTAAAATAAAAATATCCCCATTGAGTTCTTCACAAAATTGAACAGAAGTCGTGGTATAAAATTTATCCAACGTAAGGGAAAGACTACTATTCATCGGTAAAAAAAGTTGTTCATCCCGCTTCCCCCAATATTTAATCAAGGCAATATTGGTATGAGCTTTCGCTGTTGCCAGCATCGAAGACCTATGATTCATCATCTACAATCACATCCACTTATTTAATATCCAACTAATTTTGAAACAATCCAAGGTGCGGAATACAATATCATAAATTGCACTCCATAATGAATACCCAAGCGATAAAACGTCCCAGCAACAATCCCGATTAACAGTACCCCGCCGACATTGATCCAACCTGCATCGATATAGGCCAGCAACAAAACCAATCCAAAGAATAAACCCAGCATAGCTTCATGGGGGATTCGCGTAAACACAAACGTGCAAATTTGCCTTGAATATTTAATGGTAATGGTAAAAGTGATCATAAGCGCCATGAAGGTTCCAATAATGGTAGCCCAAACGAAGTCCGAATACGATAACAAATCATGCATATTATTTTTTAAAGTATACACAGGTGGTGCATTAAATAATGGGTTTGCCGGACCAATCGCCATGGGAGACAAGGGAATACCCAGTGCAATTAAGGGAATCAACACGCCCGAAACGTAGGTAGCATTGGCCAGGGCATCCATGCAAGCGATGGCAAGCGAAGCTTTTTTCACCGGATCTTTCATACGGCTTGAAAACAGTTCTCCCAGAAAGGTCGTCAGCCCAACAGGACTGAGGATAAATGTAAGCGATCCAATTAATGAAGCCAAAGCACTTAACCCCGCTTCTTTTTTGGTTAAAATTTTAAATGGATTGAGGACATTATCGTTATTCTCCATTTTTTTAAAGATAATGGTCTTTTTTTCAAAACGTTTTAAGCTGCTTCTTTTGTCTTTGTTCAAAAGCTCAACTAGCGATAAAACGACTGGACCAATGGTAATTCCCAAGAAAAATGAAGTAAACACATTCGTTCCCTTTGGAACAGCTCCGATTCCCCAATATAAATACCGAAGCCCTTCAATTAATAAGGCAAAGGGAATGATCGACACCAACGACAGCCATCTATTTTTAGACATAAGCGCTAAAAAGATTGTGCCAATAAAAAAAAGCGGTTCCCCATATTCTTTAATGACAGTTGCAAATGGGATTAAGGCCTGAGCCATTAATAAGCTGACCGGAACAGAGACTAGCGTACCAACGACAGATCCGGATGCCATTTTGCGGATACTGATTTCTGAGAGACCGTATCTTTTTAAGACCATTGCGTGTTCTACTTGGGGTGTCGCCATGACGCCACCTGGAATCCCTGCCAATGCAACTGGAATCGAATCCGTTAATTTACTTGCCACAATCGCCGACATAAAGAAAGACAAGATGACAACCGGATGCAAGCCGGATAAAACTAAAACGAGTGTTACCGGAGCTGTAGTAGCTGTTTCATCTGTACCTGGGGCAACACCGATTATAGTGAACATTGCGGCACCAATAAATGCCGCAACTATCATCTGCAAAATTAAAGTAAAATCCATGTTATTTCTCCATGTGTGTATTTGTAAAACTTCTTTTCGGTTTAATGATCAAACTACAAATGACAAACCCGGCAAACGCACCAATCAACCCAAAAAATAGTGGCTTGGGCGGTTCATTTGGGGCGATGAAGTATGCTCCCAGCGTCGTTACGGTACAAATTAGTAACGACTTTACCAAATCTTTTATGCTAACAAGATCTTCCCAAACTTCAATATTTTCTTTAGAAAATTCGAGTTCAGACGTTCTCGTTTGTTTTGAAATTTCTTGTTTCAAGCGCTTCACTCCGTTTCTAGATTTATTCGAATTGATAATCATTCTCACTCAAGAACATTCTAAGCTTACAAAAATTTTATCTTCTCAACCTTGATGTACATCAATTTTTTTAAAATTAGTTTGGTTTATGAACAACAAAGGCACCGTATTTCTTTTTGTTAGGAGAATGGCGCGCAATTCGAAGGCTTTCGTGACCGTTTTTCCCTTTTGATAAGAGAATAGCGCCCGATTCTGCAGTTTCGAACTCTTCTATCAACCGGTTTTTTCCCTTTTACTGGCATTTTCCAAGTGACAGACTCTTCTATCAACCGGTTTTTTCCCTTTTATTGGTATTTACTAAGCAATAGACTGCTCTATCAACCCGGTTTTTCCCTTTTACTGGTATTTGCTGGGCGATAGACTCTTCTATCAACCGGTTTTTTCCCTTTTACTGGTATTTACTAAGCAATAGACTCTTCTATCAACCGGCTTTTTCCCTTTTACTGGTCTGGATGATAAATTAGGATATAAATTCTGATATTATAAAGAAAACTCGCCGATTGGCGAGCCTTTGGCGAAGACAGAGGCGTAGTTGCCCTTATGCGTTCAGAATTTATGGATATAAATTCTGATTAGCGAACAAAACCGCACAGAATGATCTGTGCGGATAAAGTTTACGATTCTGCTGTAAAATACCAAGTTTTATAGGCGCCTGCATCCTTTAATTTGGCCGCTATCATTTTCGCTTGATCCTCAGTGCGCGCAAGTGCGATTATGCATCCCCCTTGACCACCGCCAGTTAATTTTGCCCCCAGTGCCCCAAGATCCCGTGCCTTTTCAACTAACCGATTCAGTCCAGCATCACTGACGTCAAGCTTCAGCAATTCTGCATGATTCTCATTGAGCAAACGCCCAAGCAAAGGTGAGTTTCCTTCGATAAGAGCCGTCTTGGCCCTCGCTGCGATGATCCCAATTTGGTCAATGGAATTTTGCGTTTTCAACGGATCCATCAGAAAATTCTCTTGAACCTTTTTCACCGCAGTCTTTGTATCACCAATCCTTCCCGAATCCGCAACGACCATGTGTAAAGGCATGCCGACTTTAAGTGCTTTTATCGTTTTTCCCATTTGAAACCAAATAGGTACCTCACTGGAAACAGCAGCCATGTCAATGCCGCTGGGACGGCCATGTGCAAATACCTCTGCGATTTCAACAAGGTTTAGCAACTCTTTGGGCTCAAGGGTTCTTTCGAAAAAAGAAAATAAACTTCTGACAATAGCAGCAGCAATTGCGGCACTTGATCCCAATCCTCTGCCCATCGGGATCTGGGATTCAATTTTGACTGTTAGTCCAGCGACTGGTTTGTTTAAGGAACGGAGCGTCTCTTCGATACATAATCCAACACCTCGAAGCTTCACCGGCAGCTTGTTTATCAGCCCGGAAAACAGCGCACTTTTAATGTGGATTCCACCTTTTTTTTCTTCAATAGTGGCTTTTACTTCTAATGGAAAAGGGATTGCAATCGCCGGCATTCCATATACAACTGCATGCTCGCCCACCAGAATGATTTTGCTATGCGATATTCCTGTTGCTGTTCGTGCAAAGGTAGTTGTCACTTTCGATTCCCCTTTTTTCCTTAGTTAAAAGTTTGAAAATAAAACTCATCCTTTAATGTGACCGTGGCATTCTTGCAGGCTAACTCTACTAATGCTCTTTTTTGCCCGCGCTTAGGCTGGACGACTTTTACATCAAGTTGCGTTATTTCCAGACTGGTACAGGACATTACCGGTAATAAAATTTCCTGTGGCTTGTCCTGAAGCGGATCAGAATAGAAATTGAACAGAAAACTGAGAAACTCCTCCTCAGGCTCCTTTTTTATCGAAAACATTGAAACAACCCGGTCCACCATCTTCCCTTCTCTGATAAAGAATACTTGGACGCACATCCAGTCCTCTTTCACATCGTAGCCAAACACGTCGCGGTCTACTCTATCGAATGAAAGCGCCCTTTGTTTTTCCATGGCTGTTTCAAACTGTGATAGTTGATTGCGAAACTTTGCTGCCAGTTCAAAGTCCAGTTCTTGTGCCGCTGTTTCCATTTTTAATGTTATTTCTTTCTTTAATTCTTTGTATCCACCATTGAAAAAGCGAAGAATCTTGTCGATTACTTCTTTGTATTCCACCTCGCTTACATCTCGGGCACACGTGCCGATACAAAGACCAAGATGATAATCTAAACACGGACGGCTTACCGATAATGGGCATTTTCTTAATGGATACAAATGGTCAAGCAACTTCTTTACTTCTTTCGCTGCCTGTACATTTGGATACGGGCCGAAATATTTGCCAAGATCCTTTTGCACCCTTCGCGTGAGGATCAGTCGTGGATGGCGCTCATTTGTAATTTTAAGATACGGATAGGTTTTATCATCCATTAGCATGACATTATATTTAGGATGATTCTTTTTAATCAAGTTCATTTCGAGTATAAGTGCTTCGGTATTGGTTGAGGTAACAATGTAATCAAAGTCGGCAATTTCCTGAATGAGTCTTTGTGTTTTACCATCATGCGTTCCTGAAAAATAAGAACGTACCCTATTTTTCAGCACCTTTGCTTTTCCAACATAGATGATTGTTCCTTTTTCATCCTTCATTAGATAGCATCCAGGCTGTGCGGGGAGATTCTTTACCTTGTTTTTAATTGTTTGGTTCATCACATACACCTACCTGCACATTCAAATGCTTCTGGCCGCAATCTCGAAGCTATCATTTTATCAGATTTCCTCTAAAAAAGTTTTTAAACGATAACTATGATTTGCTTCTAGTTTAACAATATCTCGTTTGGACATATTTTCAAGCAGCCGATCCGCTATTTTAGCACCGTATTCCTGATAAATATCAGCAAGCTTCATATTTGTCGTCACCAGCAGGCTTCTTGAAAGTCTTGAATTCAGGATAGTAAACATTAGTTCCTTTGTCCACGGAGTGATTCCCTCCGCCCCAACATCATCGAGAATTAATAAATCTACTTCAGAAATCGCCTTGATGATTTCCACCTCTGTCAAACTGCTTTCCCTTGACCACGACGATTTAATTAAATTCTTTAGTGCTGGCACTTCCAAAAATAAACATGTTTTTTGCAATCTCGTTTCGACTACTTTCACAATCCCCATTGCTAAGTGGGACTTGCCAAGACCCGGGTCACCAAAATACATAAGGCGGGCTGGTTTATGTTCAGCAATTTTTTCAATGAATTCGATTGCTTTTTTTAGCGCTTCAATTTGTGATTCATTTTGGATGGCATAATTTTTCAACGTTGCTGTCGATAACGCTTGATTGTAGATGGAATATTCCTTAAAGTAGTTCAACTTCACCCTGTTGGCAGCCGCAATCGTTTGCCTTGCCAAAATGCAGCTGCATTCCTCGGTTACCATCACCCATTCACCTTTTTTTGTTCCTCCAAGCAGCTGCACGCGGTACGTTTTCAACTCGTTCCCACAATGGATGCAATGCTCAATCTTAACCAGTTCTCTACCCAAATTTATTCCTCGTTGTTCAAAAAACTGAGATAGTTGTTTCATCATAATTCCCGCTTTACATTTGTTGTAGATCATCTGTAATTACAAGATTTAGATTCTAGTATCATAATAAATTTTGCTGAAAATGGTTCATCATTGCTGCTTCTTCATTTTTATCTAAAATGACAAACACTAATTGAATATCTTTTAACGTTCGAAATGATTCTACTTCTTTTTTCGTGATTATTCCTTTTAGAAAATAAACTGTAAATTTCGCAATATTGGGCTTTCCTAATTCAATTAGTACTTGAATGGCAGCAGGGTCCTTGATTTTCTTTATATGATAATGGGTTGGTTTTTGAATACGGGTAATCGCTCCATATTTATGAGCTATTTTAGATCCCCTATCAAATTCCGGCGACCTTTCGATCAGCTGCTTTAACTCATTGTATTTTGATTGGGCTGTTCTTAATTGGGACATATTCTCTCTTTTTTGTAATACTGCTTTTTCTAATGAATTGGGAATGATTAAAGAATCCCCCTTTTTTAGTAGATCTCGCCCCAATTTATTTAAAGATGTCTTTACGTAAAATTCAGGATTTTCCTGATAGGGCTCAAATAATTTTAATCGTTGTTCGTTCCTTTTAAAAGCGACGTTGGTAAGTTTCGTTAGTTCCTGCAATATTCCACGATCATACAAATATTCATTTAAACCTGGATAATCATATTCAAAGACCTTTTTAGGTATAAATTTTGCTACCAAATCACAACCGATTTCCACCCGTTTCAGCTCACCATGGATTAACAATTCTTGTATATATTGATTAAGAAGATTTTTTTCTGCGGTTAATTGTTTTAAGCGTCTGTACGCCCCGGATTCTATATATGCTTCCATTAGCAAACCAGGTAATGGTGTAGAAAAAACGAATTCAGGTTCTCTTGGTATTTCCAAATTAAACACCTCTGTACTTTATCCGTCGATGTAAAATGGTAACGGAGCTCATCATAATTGGATAACGAGCTTGAATAGTGCTGTCTAAATCTTAAACCAATTTTGAACCTAAAAAATTGACCCCTATCAACTTTTGGCTAGAAAAGGGCCAAGTGAAAAGGTACCTTATCCCACCAAATTAAAGGGAACCCCCAACTCAAATGAACACACACATCCAATGTCCATCATGATCGACATTTTAAAAAGAGGAACTTGAAACCCAGGAAAATGCCAATTCCCCACAGCCCGCTCCGAAGCCGGTTTCATATAAATCTTCGTAATAAGCTTTCTCAAACTGGTTGTTCAGAATTCCGTAAAAATATGCAATCGGTTTTTTGATAGCATGGGTAAACTTCACTTTGCGAATCAGCTGCTGAAAGGAATGGATGGCAATATCGAGCATCCGCTCTGTTTGTGTTTCGCTGTTGTTGCGATAAGCGGCGATTTTTACCATATGCCACATTTCCTCAATCGTTTTGGCTTCAGGGAAAAAATATTGCGTAAGTTGAACAAACGGCTGCGGAACGCGGTCACTGACAAAACTGTGGTTCAATTCAGACGGTTCATGTTGACGTTTAATTATCTTTTGATTGTTTGTTTCAGAAAGATTACTGGTTTCCTTATGGTGGTCCATTTTTTCGGCCTTTGGTAGTTCATTTGAAGGAAAACGATTGAAAATATACAAATTGCTTGATTGCGAGCCGTTTTTTCGCTCGGTTTCGTACACGGTCAG
>JAKACS010000673.1 GCA_021821235.1 Bacillota bacterium | reverse complement strand
TACCGGCTTACATATTTGAAACAGGAGGAATCAAAAATGATTTTATTACTTTTGGTAGGAATTGGCTTTTATTTATATAAAACAGGTGAGTTACAAAAATTAACGCAAAAATTCCAAGGGAACGAAAGCAGTGGCGTTGATGAAGCGAAGCGGGTTATTGATATGCGTTATGCAGCCGGTCAGATCACGGCTGAAGAACACAGTAAAATTAAAAACTTGTTATAGGGAGGAGAATGAATTCCAATGATGAACGGTGGACAAATGGGTAATTTTGGAAATGGTTTTCCGGATAATGGAACAGGCGGATATACAGGGGCATTGAACAACTTCGGCTGGTTTCAAGGCATTAATTTTACAATGGTACTTCTGATCGGCATTGCGATCCTTGTTCTGTACCTTCTTTTCAAAAATAAAAAGCAGCCGGTCAAAAAAGAAGCTATCTTTCCAACTGAAAAGTCGCCTACATTAGATGCGGCGGAAGTAGTTCGCCTCCGTTATGCCCGCGGAGAAATCACTTTTGACGAATTTCAAACGATTTTAAAAAATATTCAAGTATAGCCATTTAAGCAAAAACTTCCGATTATCCGGAAGTTTTTTGTTTTAGGCGCTTATTTATATTGAATATGCAAGCTTCACGTTGAGTCATTCTTGCTAGCAGCTAGACGGTGCTAGTCAATCCAGTTTGCTCTTCAAATAGCCATTCATTCAAATGGGCATAAATGTTTTTTCTCTACATGGTTTCTACATCTTTCCCCTTTATATTTTAAGTATAAACAATAGAAGGGATCATTCAAAAGATGAGAAAAGTAAATTATAAAGGATGGCAGCAACTGCAACATCCATTTCATTTATTCCGATTTCCTCAGTATCGGTTGATTTGGCTAATCAATACGCTAGTTAATACCGGTCAATGGACATTTTTATTTGCATCTGGGTGGGAAGCTTATGCAATTACACAATCGTCCGCATGGTCTGGAGCAATCGTATTTGCTGTATTTGTTCCGAGCCTCTTTGGTGCTCCATTTGTCGGAGCAATTGTTGACAAAATCGATCGAAAACAAATTTTGGCATTATCGCTTGTTCTTTCGACACTTCTCAATGCGGTTCAAGCGATGTTGTCTTTTGCTGGATATCGATCAATCATTACTTTGTTTACAATCGCACTGTTGTACGGAATTTCGCTTAGTTTACAAAGTGTCACGATAAGCTCCTTAGTCCCTGGTTCAGTACCGGCAAAACAGTTGTTCAATGCAGTATATCTTCAATCTGTAGCACAAAGAGGCGCAGAATTTATTGGTCCGGCATTGACTACCCCATTAATGATAACCAATAATCCAAGTGCAGTGTATCTCTTTACAACAATTGTCTATTTTCTTTCGCTGCTGTTTTCCCGACGGTTTTACACAACCCAGAATACGATATTACAAGAAAAAAATGATTCGGGTTTCCTGTTCATGATTAAAAAGGGAATCTACTATATTGCTCAAACTAAGAAGCTCCGGACAATCATTTCATTGACTAGTCTGCACTGTGTGCTAACCATGTCTTACGTCGGATTATTACCAATTTTCATAAATAAGGCGATTAAAGCAGATGCCAGTTTTTATGGGACGCTTCTTTCGTTTATCGGCTTAGGCGCTATTATCGGTATTACCTTTTTAACTTTATGGAACATTTCGGATTTACGAAATCGGCTTTTGTGGGCATCGGCTTTCATAAGTGCTTTATCTCTCGTTGCATTAAGCGTCAGTAGCGGTCGCCTGGCAATTGAATTATCGGGATTTTCTACGGGTCTATCACAGGGAATGTTTATGACACTTGCAGTAGCGATGATTCAGGAAATGACGGAGGAAAATTATCGCGGCCGGGTGAATAGTGTCTACTTATTGGCAACATCCGGTTTAATGTCGATCTTTAATTTACTATATAGCATATTGGGAAACTATTTTCCAGTTCGTTCTCTGTTTACTTTCATGGGGCTGACATTTTTCTTGATAACAATTTTGTTTTGGTTTCATAATCCTTTTATCTATATCATCCAAGATCGTACTGATAAGACACCGAAAACTAGACAAAGAAAAGTAGGTTAGCTACATCGGCAATATAAGAAAAAACAGATTTTTCGCTAAAGACATGCACGAATGAGCTTTTGAACACCTTCACAATAATTATTTACGCAAAATTTCTGATTCAATGGTAAATCTCCACAGTTTCTTTATTTTTTTCATTTATTCTAGAATTATCAATAAATGAGCGAAGCTGGATCGAATTCAATCGAACTTTATTAAGAAACGGTTTATACAGTATGTTTTTGGCTACCGAAGAAAGGAGTGGTAAAAAATGAAGAAAATGTGGCCAATGCTCCTTTTAATCATGTTTATATTTATTGGAATTTTGCTGCTTGCGTTTGTTATCCGGATTCTTAAGTTTCATGAAGAAAAAATGGGAATGACCCTTGGAAAAGATATGATGCTGCATCACTTATCATCCTGGGGGCAATTTATGTTTTGGAGTTTACTGGTTGCTGCCGGGATTTGTCTGCTTGTTTCGCTGTTTTTCCCCAAAAAAAATGACTGATGAACGATATTTCTGCACAGTTTTTCGATTCTTTTTTAGTAATATAAAAACGATCATTTACTAGGGAGAACGGCAAATGTTTTTTTTGATTGCATTAATCATGGGTAGCATTCTTAGCATCAGCTTCTTTTTTGGGGCTAAATCAATCAAGGTCAAGGCAACCTTCTTTTTTCTCACCAGCAGCTTGTTGATTACATTGATTTTTTCGCTTGTAATAGACAATGCAGAAGCAAGGATTTGG
>JAKACS010000672.1 GCA_021821235.1 Bacillota bacterium | reverse complement strand
CCCGCAGTGGAAACGTTTGTCAATTTCTTCATAATCAAGGCTATAAAGTCGTCAATATGGTTGGCGGGATGATGAACTGGACGGGAGAAACAAAATAATTTTGCGCAAAAAGTAAAAAGCCGGATTTCCACAGATCCGGCTTTTTAATTTGTTGCGGTCGCTTTTTCTTTTTTTCCCAGCATCATCATCCCCATTATCAAGAGTGGTGCCAAATTGATGACTGCAAGAAACGTTCCTTGAAAATCAGTGCCGCTTAACAGGCCGTGCACGGTGACAAAAATATAGAGAAACGGGTTTAGGGCATGCAACTTTCGCCATCTTTGATAGCCGATTTTTTTACGGGCCTTCGACGTTACGATGGTGACAATCAAGAAATAAAATGCCAAGACGCCAAGGGTCATGGAAAATGGCTGATAGCTGGTATAAAACGGGATCAATAACTCTTTCCATGTAAATTTAAAAAAGGAATCAATCAGTAATAAACCCATATGGGCAATCGTAAGAATTAACGCCCAGTTTGATAACGATTCATGCAAAAAAAGTGTTCCGTTTACTTTTTGCTTTCGTTTCTTGCGCACTTGGCTGTACAGGCCTGTGATGACTGCTAGATACAAGAGCAAGTAGGCGACAGACCCGGTTGCACGAATAAAATACCATTCAAATTGTTCAATCATGACAGGTCTTCCTCCAAATTTTTCGATCCTGATTGATGATGACAGCATTGGCTCGTTTTTTAGCGATCCAACTTCGGCCTTTTTCATCTCCTGATAAAAGCACGATTTTTGCCCATACATCTGCTTCCATCGCAGTTGGTGCTGTTACCGTTGCTGAGACGACTGTACTTTTTGATGATTCGCCGGTAAACGGGTCGATCAAATGATGCCGGTTCCGGCCATTGACTTTCCAGCGCCGCTTCATTGATGTTGAGGTGGCAACAGCCCCGTTTTTTACTTGTATATCAGAAAGAATCTTCTCCGGATCAAACGGATCTTCAATTCCGATATTTAATGACCTCGTCAGTGTTCCAAAAATCCGCATATCTCCGCCGACATTGATAAAGCCGGCACCAGATAAGGCCAAGATTTCTGCTGCTTTGTCAATTACCCAGCCTTTGGCAATTCCGCCTAAATCCAACTTTGTCTGCAATAACACAGTTTTTTTTACTTCGTTTAGCAGAAAGGGAGGATCAACTGGAACTTGAGGCGTACCAACAACAGAGGCACCAAGTTCACGACCTCTTATTTGTTCAATGGATTTGGAATAGCCACTTTGCTCAAGCGCAGTTAAGATGCCGGGATTAAACATACCGCCGGTTTCTTCGTAAAAACGAAGCGCCGCCTCAAGAATGGCATACAGCTCCTCTGAAACAGGGATATCTTTGCCAATTTGCCGGTTCAACCTTGAAAGTTCGCTATCAGGACGAAACCGGCTGCAAAGATCTTCAATTTGTTCAAATTTTTTATAAACTGGCAGGAGATCATTTGCAAAAAGTTCGCTTGTATTCGAAATTTGCACCATTGTGCTCATCGAATTGAAACGATATTCGTTCATTAGGAACCACCCGTTGTTGTGTCAAATCTTCGAGAGCGACGACTATATGTGCCGTCATTTGAAAATGAGTTATTGCTCCCATCAAGCGACTGTGAACCATTGTCAAATGATGTACTGCTATCGCTGGTTGAGGAATTGCTGCCATCTGAGAAAAAGGATGGCTGCTGGCTGGTCGCTGGCACCTGATTGGATAGGTTTGATTTATTCGGTTCTACGCCGTTTGTTATTCCTAGGTACGACACCATTCCGGCCACTAATGCAAGACTGCCGAAACTGACTCCCCAAGAAGTGTATTGATTTTTATTCATTTTCTGGCTCCTTTCAAGAATCGCTTGCCTAGAAAGAACTATACAAGGCCAATCTTAAAATTTTCTTAAAATCTTCACAAAATAATATTTTAAAAATTTAGAAAAGTGGACAGAATAAAAGAAAAGAGGGAAGGAGACCGGATCGTGATTAAGGTGAAATTATTTGACCGCGAACATGAAAAAGATTTGGAGTGGGAAATGAATCGGTTTTTAAAAGAAATCGATGAAAAGAAACTCATTGATATTAAATACAATGTTGCCGCTCTTCCAGAGGATGAGGAGGAAGAACAAATCTATTGTTTTACGGCAATGATTATTTATCGGTCCTGAAAACAAGTTCAGGACCGATTTTTTGCGGTCAGAGCCGAATTTGTGCCGGCAATTCTTCCTGTCACAAGTGCTGCCGTAATATTGTAGCCGCCAGTGTAGCCATGAATGTCGAGAATTTCCCCGCAAAAATAAAGGCCGGTCATTTTCTTTGAAGCCATTGTCTGTGGCTCAATTTCTTTCACAGATACTCCACCGCCGGTCACAAACGCTTTTTCAAGCGGCAGCGTTCCGTTTACTGTAAAGATAAAATGCTTGCAGTTTTTTGCAAAGACCCGTACTTTTTCGTTTGAAATTGTTCCACCTTGAGCATTCGCATCCATTTCGCTTCTTTCAAGGAGAAAAAGGAGATAGCGCTCGGGCAGCAGCCCTTTCAACGTATTTTTTATGCTCTTTTTGGGCTCGTTTTTCAATAAAACGCTGATTTTTTCAAAAATAGCCGTTTCCGTTTGATCTGGAAGGGCATCCAAGCTCATTGTTACTTCATGAAGCTTCCATTTCTTCATCGCTTTAACGACGAACTGGCTGCAGCGCAGAACGGCCGGCCCGCTGATCCCAAAATGGGTAAAAATCATGTCCATCCGGTGGGAAATGATTGGTTTTCCTTTCGGATTCAGCACACTCAACGAGATATCC
>JAKACS010000671.1 GCA_021821235.1 Bacillota bacterium | reverse complement strand
ATCTTGCTGCGGGGGCAATTCCAATGCTCCCCATAATTGCACCGCCAATATCAGTTAAAATATCACCAAACAAGTTGCTTGCCACAATGACATCAAATAGTTGCGGCCTTGTTACAAAAAACGAAGCTAAGGCATCAATATGATAGGTGGCTGTTTGAACTTCAGGATAGTTTTGCTTTATTTCAGCAAAAATTTCATCCCAAAATGGCATTGAGTGAAAAATACCGTTCGATTTTGTCGCAGATGTCACATGTCCTCTTCGTTGTTTGGCAAGTTCAAAAGCATAGCGCATTGCACGTTCGGTTCCTTTTCGTGTAAAGATGGCATTTTGAATGGCGATCTCATCCTCGCCTCGATGAATTCTTCCTCCAACTTCACTATATTCTCCCTCACTGTTTTCCCGAACTACGATTAAGTCAAAATCATTCGGATTTACCAATGGGGAGTTAAGCCCCTTGAATAACTTTGCCGGTCGGATGTTTATCGCCTGTTCGAATTCTCTTCTAATTTTGATTAAAAGACCCCATAGTGAAATATGGTCAGGAAGCAAATTTGGATTACCAATTGCGCCTAAGAAAATAGCATGGAAATTTTTCAACGTATTCAAACCATCATCTGGCAACATTTTTCCATGTTCAAGATAATACTCGCAGTTCCAGGGAAACTCCTGAAACTTAAACTGCAAACCGCCATGTATTTCGGCTGCTGTATTAAGTACTTTTAAAGCAACCGGTACAACTTCCTTACCGATTCCATCACCAGGAATGACTGCAATTTCAAATTGTTTCATCTTTAGAACCCACCCCTTAGTCCAAACTAGTACTATCCAACTATTTAATTTTATAGCAATTTTCTAAACTTTAATACTATTCTACAGTAAATTTTGTTTGTAACAAGAAAAAAGCTGCCCAGTTTGCATATGTTTCCCTGAGCAGCGTAAGTCTTATTGTTGAGGATTTGTATAATGGTAATTACCTCGATTAACCGGTATAAATCCTTTTGGCGTATAAAAGCGCAATAAATCTTCATTGACAACCTTGTCGGAGGTAGAGAGTTTTTGTTCAACGATTTGACTATCTTTTTCTGCTTCGGCAAATTTCTCTTCAGAAAGCGGTTGTCCGGTTGTCGAATCATAGTAGACACCGTTAACAGAAGTAATCGTAGGACTGACAAAATCACCATTCCGGAACGGCACAAGCTGGTTGTGCTGCTTCGATAACAGGTCTGTGCCAAATTGAATGTATTTCTTAGAATCAATACCAAGCAAGTGAAGCAATGTTGGAAGAACGTCAATTTGACCGCCATACTCGTGATTGATTCCGCCCTTGATACCTGGTACCCGAATGAATAATGGTACCCGCTGCAGCCCAGTGCTTTCAAAAGGTGTCACTTCTTTGCCAATAATTTGCTCCATTGTTTTATCATTGTCTTTTGAAATTCCGTAATGATCACCATACATAATTATGATCGAACGATCGTAAAGTCCCGATTTCTTTAAATAAGCAAACATCTGCTTGATGGCTTCGTCCAAATACCTTGCCGTCTGGAAATACGAATCAACCGTCGGAACACCAGTGTTGGCCGGTGCAATCGTGGTATCCCGCTTATCAATTTGAAATGGAAAATGATTCGATACGGTTATAAATTTCGTATAAAAAGGCTCAGGCAATGATTCCAAAAGCGGGATCGATTGCTCGAAAAACGGCTTATCCATAAGCCCATACTGGGCAAGATCTTCCGGATCCATTTTATAATAACTTGAATCAAAAAAATAATTATAGCCAAACGATTTATAAATTTCATTTCGGTTCCAAAAGCTTCCTGCATTTCCATGGAAAACGGCTGAAGTATAACCTTTCTGCCCCAAAATGGCTGGTGCCGCTTGGTACGTATTCAACGCTTTTGTCATATAGGCGGAACCTTGAGGCAGACCAAACAAGGAATTTTCAAGCATGAATTCGGCATCAGATGTTTTGCCGTGAGATGTTTGGTGGAAAAAATTATCAAAATATAGCGTACTTTTATCCGTTGTCAATGAATTTAAAAATGGTGTGACTTCTTCCCCATTCAATTTGTAGTTAATGAGAAAATTTTGAAAAGATTCTAGGTGAATATAAATAACGTTCATGCCTTTTCCTGCGCCAAAATAAGCCGGATTTGGTTTAGCATAATTTGATTTTGTGTAATTCAGCACATCCGTTACATCACTGCTATTAGCCAAAGCTCTTTGGGCAGTTGTTTTTGTGCTTTGTAAGGCGTCATAAATCGTATAATTATACAGCCCCAAATATTTGACAATAAAATTTTTGTCAAAGCCTCGCGTTAATAATTCCGGTCGTGAAATTTCGGCAAGTCCAATAGTAGTAAAGGCGATCGTCAGTGAAAGTGAAAACAAAACGGGAGCCTTTTTCCGGGTCGACTGATTGCCATCCATTTTGACAAAACCGGTTGTAAGCATGACTGCAAGTATGATGAAATCCAAAAAGAAAAAAAGATCGTACGGCTTTAACAGCGATACAACACTGCTTCCTACTTCGCCAAAATTCTGCGTCTGCATTAACACTTGAATTGTAATAAAGTCATTAAAAAAACGATAATACAATATATTGCTATACAAAAGTACAGATAATAGGAAATAGATTACCATAAGCCAACTGTATTTCTTCTTGCCATTCAAGAAGAACGAGAGGCCTAAAAAAAACATAGATGATGCCAAAGGATTCAAAAACAGCAAAAAATGCTGAAATGGGTTTTGAACGCCTAACTTAAACTGGGTAACTTGGGCAATGTATGTTTTGATCCAAAGGAGGAAAACGGCTAAAATAAA
>JAKACS010000670.1 GCA_021821235.1 Bacillota bacterium | reverse complement strand
CAACATTCTCAATTTGTTTAACAAGGCTCGATAAAGAATTGGTTAATCTCCTCGAAGCCCAGAATACAATCATGAGTGCGACGATGACAATTCCGATCACAATTAGAGCGATTGATTTTTTATCAATTAAGTCGCCAATCGCAGTCTGCTTGTCAATCATATTAACTAAGTACCAATCAAAGTAAGGTATATAATCAACAAGCATAATTTGTTCTTTACCCTCAAATTTTTTAACCAAATACTTTTGTCGGGAACTTTCGATTTCCCGTGCAATGTTTAACAATCCTTCATTTTTATGGCCGATGAATTTTGGCATATTACTTGAGACAATGGTTCCTTCTCGATCAACCAGAAAAACATTGTTGCCTAAACTTGTATCATTTGAATAGAGGCTTCTAAATTGGCTTTCAGAAACGGCGAAGTACATCGAGCCATAAATGGTGCCTGAAATCCGATCCATTAATGCTCTTGAAGCAACGATATAATTTTCATTATCCTTTTCAAATGGATTATTGCTTGGCTGCTTATTAAATTGATAAATAAGGTATTTCGGTTGTTTTAGTGTGTTCCGGACAATGCTACTATCTTTTATTGTTTCATCTTTTATCGGCCAATACGAGCGATCTGCTGCGTAGACTGTCCCATTTTTCCCCATGATTAAAATACTCATTTGATTCAAGTCTAATAATGATTTCGTGTAATTGATTTTTTGGATAACGTTGTAATAATCAGTCATTTGTTCTGCTTCGGATTTGTTTTCGGTAAGAGTCTTCTTAACTGTCCTGCTTTGAAGAAGATTGTTTGATGCAATCACGACCGAATTGTCAAATAACTCAAAATTTCCCTGAATTTTAACCATT
Organism: Bacillota bacterium; assembly: GCA_021821235.1. The sequence goes on along the minus strand of JAKACS010000670.1, from coordinate 1,968 downwards.
ACTTTTCTATTCATTATGCTAAACTTTTCAATGAAAAATTTTTCAGACATCTTAACTGTTGCCCATGTAATGGCAACGGATACGATCATAATAATGATTACGGATATCAAGAACATGAAAATAAATAAACCATTGTGCTTAAAACGCCGCGGAATAAAGTCCATTGTTTATCATCTCAATCTCGTTTATGCTTTCGTTTATACTGGCTAGGGGATAATCCTTTAATTTTTTTAAATACCTTACAAAAATAACTATGATCCGAATACCCTACCATCCCGCTGATCTCTGAGATGGAAAAGGTGTGCTGCAGCAATAATCGCGCTGCTTCTTCAATGCGTATTTTGTTCAAATACTCACTAAACCCCTCCCCCATGTGTATAGAAAAATAACTTGAAAGATAGGAAGGGTTAAAATGAAAATGTTTAGCCATTTCCGCAAGGGTGATAGGCTCTGGATAGTGTTCCATCATATAATCTACTAACATTTTCATGTTAAAATATTCTTGTTCTTGTTGCGGAGCCGCCAGACACTTTTTTGCTACTGTTAAAAAAGTGTCTACTATTCGGACTGTCTCTTGTGCAGTCTTTACCTCTTCAAGCGCTTGAAAATACTCATATCTGGCCGTTTCCAATTCTTTCACATCATATCCCATGTTACTGAGGAGAGTTATGATATTAAAAATAATGTTGATAAAAAAGGATTTGTATTCAAAAATATCCATCCTGTAACAACCGGATAATTTTTCCGTGTATTCATTTAAATAACTAAAAGCGTTGTTAAACCGTTTACATTTAAATTCATTTGCAAACCATTCGAGGTTGAATTTTTCACATTGAGGCTCTTCAACAGGAAAATTTTCTTTCATAATAAGTGGAAACTCAGAAAGATAAAATCGAGAATCTAGTAATTTCACAAGACTTTCTTTATATAGTTCACCTATTTGCGAAAAATCCAGAAACGCTTCCGTCAACGCTAAACCAATATCCGGGTCCTGTACTGTAAATTCGCTGGCTAAGTTGATGATCTCTTGCTGTTTGTGATCTTCTATATTTAGTAGAAAAACAATCAAGTTTTTAGCAGGGCTGAAAGAATAGCAAACTCCATTCTCGATATGGACGCGAAAATTCTTCCTTATTTCCCCATATATCTTTTCTTTAAATTCAACCGCTTCCTTCAGAGGATGATTCTTTAAATCAGCCCCTAAGAGAAAAAATTGCCGATAAGGGAAAACTTTAGCTACGAACCCTTCATCAAACGCAACCTCATGTCCTAAAATTAGCTTGTTGACGATTTCTTCAATGGAAGGATCACTGCTGCTAATTTTTTTCACGTTTTTGCTAATAGATAGTGGTATTCTTCGTGCTGCTGCCTGCAATCCTTTTAACAGACTTTGGGCGTCTAATTTTGGCTTTAAAATATAATCAACGATTCCATGCTGGAACGTAGACCGGACATAATCAAATTCATCAAAGCTACTAAGGATAATCATCTCAATGTCTGGATAACGAGCTTTCACTATTTTGGTTAGTTCCTCACCATCCAAAATAGGCATGACGATATCGGTAATCATAATATGCGGTCTCACCGCTTCAATCAAGTCTAGTGCCTCTTGACCATTGGCTGCTTCACCAACGACTAAAAAACCTTCTTGTTCCCAATCAAGAAAGTGGACAATTCCTTTTCTTATTAATTGTTCGTCATCAACAATGAGGACGCGATATAGTCCTTCCGCTTTCAATCTCATCCCTCCAATATGGAGCAAGCAGTTATAAGGGAGAATGTCTAATCTATTTTTATCGTAACCTTCTATTCTATTAACGTCAATTTGATTTTTTTGTTGGTTTTGATCTTTCTATTTTTAAAATAAAACGATGAAACGCCATATTGCGCTTCATCGTTTTATTTTTATTTACTGTAAATGGTTCACCTTATAGTTGCTAAGCCTTCTTTTTTTGATAGCCAATAACT
>JAKACS010000669.1 GCA_021821235.1 Bacillota bacterium | reverse complement strand
CCTTCAACTAAACAGCCTCTTTGAAGAAGAAATTTTTATTTATAAAAAAAACAAGGGTCGCCCCTTGCTTTTTCATACATAAGAATCCGAGGAACAAGGATTCGAGTGGCATCATAATGACGATAAATAAAAAGCTGCCGGATTCGGTTAGAAATCCCGGCTGCTGCCAATATTAATAATGTCGAGTGAGTGGCAGCTGCATTAAATTCTTACGATTTCAAAATCACACTCCGCCTGATATGTTGAAGCCAGAAAAGCTTTCCCTAGCTTGGGGGAAGGCTTTTTTTATTGATAAATCCATCATTATTGTATATACTTTGTATAGACTTATTGAAAGGAGGATTTATGCTATGCAAGTGCAAAGATGGGGAAATAGTTTAGCGATTCGCTTACCAAAGTCTTTATGTCAAGCAATAGGAATTGAAGAAGGCAAAGAGTTAGATTTTACTGTTGAGAAAGACGTCATCACATTGAAACCTAAAAAAGAAGCAGAATCATTAGAAGAAATGTTAGAGCGTATTACTCCTGAAAATTTGCATGAAGAACAAGTTACTGATTTGGTGGGACGTGAAAAATGGTAAAACCTTATATTCCAAACAGAGGAGATATTATTTGGATTACGCTAGACCCTCAAGCAGGGCATGAACAAGCAGGAAGGCGACCTGCAATGGTGATTTCTCCAATGCTTTATAATCAAAAAACGAAGCTTTGCTTAATCGTACCTGTTACGAATTAAGAAAAACCCCGATATGACGGGGTTTTTTCTTCATTATCCGATACTGCCTTCCATTTCGAACTTAATCAACCTGTTCATTTCGACGGCGTATTCCATTGGTAATTCTTTTGTGAATGGCTCGATGAAGCCCATGACGATCATTTCGGTTGCTTCTTGTTCAGAAATGCCGCGGCTCATTAAGTAGAACAGCTGTTCTTCGGAAACTTTCGAGACTTTCGCTTCGTGTTCAAGCGAAATATTGTTGTTCAATACTTCATTGTATGGAATCGTATCCGAAGTCGATAAATTATCCATAATCAAGGTATCACACTCAATATTCGCACGGGCACCATCAGCTTTGCGGCCAAAATGGACGAGTCCGCGGTAATTTGTCTTACCGCCGTGCTTGGAAATGGATTTTGAAACGATCGTCGAAGAAGTATTTGGCGCTAAATGGATCATCTTTGATCCGGTATCTTGAACTTGGCCTTTGCCGGCAATCGCGATCGATAACGTCAAGCCGCGCGCGCCTTCGCCTTTTAAAATAACAGCCGGATACTTCATCGTTAATTTCGAACCAATGTTGCCATCGATCCACTCCATTGTTGCGTTTGCTTCACAAACAGCCCGTTTTGTTACAAGATTGAAGACATTGTTGGCCCAGTTTTGAATCGTTGTATAGCGGCAATAAGCAGCTTTTTTGATAATGATTTCAACAACCGCGCTGTGCAATGAGTTCGTTGTATAAACCGGTGCTGTACAGCCCTCTACATAGTGGACAGATGCACCTTCATCTACAATAATCAATGTCCGTTCAAACTGACCCATATTCTCGGAATTGATGCGGAAATACGCTTGCAACGGCGTATCTACCTTTACTCCTTTTGGTACATAAATGAACGAACCACCGGACCATACTGCAGAGTTTAGTGCGGCAAACTTATTATCAGTTGGCGGGATCACTTTTGCCCAGTGCTCGCGGAAAATAGCTTCATTTTCTTTCAGCGCCGAATCTGTATCTTTAAAAACGATTCCCATTGCTTCAAGATCTTCTTTCATGTTGTGGTAAACCACTTCAGATTCATATTGTGCAGAAACACCAGCAAGATATTTTTGCTCTGCTTCTGGAATCCCAAGCTTATCGAAAGTTGCTTTGATTTCTTCAGGGACTTCATCCCATGATTTCTCCGATTTTTCAGACGGTTTTACATAATAAGTAATTTCGTCAAAATTTAATGAGGACAAATCTCCGCCCCATTGCGGCATTGGCATGCTGTAAAAAAGTTCCAATGATTTCAAACGGAAGTCCAGCATCCACTGAGGTTCCTCTTTCATTTTTGAAATTTCCTCAACAATTTCACGTGTCAGACCACGTTTTGATCGGAAAATGGAAACGTCTCGATCGGCAAACCCATATTTATACTCACCGATTTCAGGCATTTTTTTTGCCATCGTCGTGTTCCTCCATTCTAATATGAAAAAGCGCGGGTGTTAAGGCTGGCGGTTGGCCAGTCTCCGTCACGCTTGTCAATTTTTTAGTATCCCTAAAATATATGCTCAATTACGCCTTATGAACGTTCAAAGATCGTTAATTGGAAAATTTTCTTTATTCCTGTTCACTTAATCCTTTTTCCATCGCCTTCCAGGCTAATGTCGCACATTTGATGCGCGCCGGGAATTTAGATACTCCCTGAAGTGCTTCAATATCGCCTAAATCAAGATCTTCTTCATCATATTCTTTTCCCTGCATCATATCAGAAAAAACTTTTGAAAGTTTCAGGGCGTCAGCCAATTGCTTCCCTTTAATTGCTTGCGTCATCATCGAAGCAGATGACATCGAAATCGAACAGCCTTCACCTTCAAACTTTGCATCCACGACTGTGCCTTCTTCAATTTTCATCGTTAATTGAATCCGGTCGCCGCATGTTGGATTGTTCATATTTACAGTAAGGCTGCCTTCTTCCAAAACCCCTTTATTGCGCGGGTTTTTCTTGCAACCTCACATTGGTGGAAAACAACGACGTGATACACTTGCGAAGCGGATGAAAGATAACAGTGATGAGTTAAAGATTGTTGTTGTTCGTGATATGTGGCTTACAGGGTTTGATGTCCC
>JAKACS010000668.1 GCA_021821235.1 Bacillota bacterium | reverse complement strand
AAGCTGCTTGGGGTTGCCGGAATGGGCTGGATGTTTGATGCAATGGATGTTGGCATGCTCTCTTTTATCATAGCAGCTTTGAAAATTGATTGGAATTTATCAGCTGAACAGATGGGCTGGATCGGCAGCCTGAATTCGATTGGCATGGCGGTAGGTGCCTTGCTTTTTGGCGTGATGGCAGACCGAATGGGCAGAAAGAATGTGTTTATCGCTACATTGCTATTGTTTTCCATCGGCAGCGGAGTAGCTGCATTTACAACTACATTTGCGCTGTTTTTACTTTTGCGCTTTTTTATTGGGATGGGACTCGGCGGGGAACTGCCTGTTGCTTCAACCCTTGTTGCAGAGAGCGTTCCGAAAGAAAAAAGGGGACGGGTCGTTGTTTTGCTTGAAAGTTTTTGGGCGGGAGGCTGGCTTGCGGCGGCACTGATTTCCTATTTTATTATTCCAAAATACGGCTGGCAAACGGCGTTATTGATCAGCGCCCTTCCGGCATTGTACGCCCTTTATTTACGGTTGGGGTTACCGGATTCTCCGCAGTTTGCCAAAGTAACGGAACAAGAAAAGTCATCTGTTTTTGCCAACATTGCGATGCTTTGGTCAAAAGAGTATGCCAAACAGACAACGATGCTGTGGATTCTTTGGTTTACGGTCGTGTTTTCATATTACGGCATGTTTCTATGGCTGCCGAGCGTGATGGTGATGAAAGGATTTACACTCATCAAGAGTCTTGAATATATTTTGATTATGACTCTTGCGCAGCTTCCCGGCTACTTTACGGCTGCCTGGCTGATTGAAAAGTTTGGCCGCAAATTTGTTTTAATTGTTTATTTAATCGGTACAACCGTTAGCGCCTATTTGTTCGGAACAGCGGGATCCATCGCATTGCTACTGACATCGGGAATTTTGCTGTCATTCTTTAATCTCGGCGCATGGGGCGCATTATATGCCTATACGCCAGAGCAGTACCCAACAGCCATTCGCGGAACGGGTGCTGGACTTGCTGCTTCCTTTGGTCGGATCGGTGGAATCCTTGGTCCGCTGCTCGTAGGCTATCTGGTCGAACAGCAAGTATCGATCACTACAATTTTTACTATTTTTGGCATATCCGTTTTAATCGGGGCTGCTGCCGTGCTTGTGTTAGGAAAAGAAACAAGACAAAAAGAATTAGTATAAACTTGAAACAGAGGATGAGCAATTGTTCATTCTCTTTATTTTCGTGGGAATAGGAAAAATGACTGTTTATTTTGGATTTTAGAAGCAAAGTCTGATCGTGTTATTTTTGCCGCTAAACTATTTTTTTTAGTAAAAGCTGTAAATGACTAAAGCAGACCAAATTTATCGTATATAACAATTATATTAAAATAATGTGACATACCACTAGACGAAAAACCAATTATTATGTACAATGTTTTCAGAATATTATTTTTATTGGAAACAGTTCAAATAATAACGATACACCGGGTTGTTTAAGCCATTTCAGTTACTAAATTTTTAGGGGGTAAACCATGAGAAAAAGAAAATTTGCCGGAATCTTCATGACATTCATGCTATCGGCAGGAGTCTTGGCGGGCTGCAGTTCTGCAAGCTCGGGAGAAAAAAGCGGAAATGGGGGGGGCACAATCAAAATTGGCGCCAACCTTGAACTTTCCGGAGGAGTAGCTTCATATGGACAATCTGCGCTTGAAGGATTGGCATTTGCTTTTGACGAAATCAATCAAAAGGGTGGAGTCAATGGCAAGAAACTCGAATTGGTCAAAGTCGATAATAAATCGGATGCTGGTGAATCAACCAATGCGGCGATCAAGCTGATCAGCCAGGATAAGGTCGCTGCCATAGTGGGTGCGGCAACGAGCACGAATACATTGGCACAAGTACAAGTGGTGCAAGACAATAAGATCCCGTTGCTAACGCCGACGGGTACAAACCCAACCATTACCAATAAAGATGGAAAAGTAAATGATTTTGTTTTCCGTACGTCTTTTATCGATCCATTCCAAGGAACGGTTGCCGCCAACTTTGCCGCAAAGGAATTAAAGGTTAAAAAGGCAGCTATTCTAATCGATAACTCAAGCGACTATGCAAAAGGGTTAGCGGCGTCATTTAAAAAGGCATTTAAGGAAAACGGCGGCGAAGTGATTTCAGAGGAAGCCTATGTTGCCAAAGATACTGATTTCCGGGCAACATTAACACGGATTAAAGCAAAAAATCCGGAGTTTGTTTACCTCCCTGGTTATTATGAAGAAGTCGGGTTAATTGTGAAACAGGCCCGGGAACTTGGCATTAACGCCCCGTTTATGGGCGGCGATGGCTGGGATTCTCCGAAGCTCATTGAAATTGCCGGATCGGCTGCACTAAACAATACGTACATTACGAATCATTACTCTTCCGGAGACTCGGATCCAGTCGTGCAAAAATTCGTAAAAGCATTCAAAGAAAAGTACAACGGGAAATCCCCTGATGCTTTTAATGCACTCGGATATGATTCAGGCTATTTTATTGCCGATGCCATTAAGCGGGCAAAAAGCGCTGACCCAGTGAAAATCAAAGATGCGATGGCTAAAACAGATGGCCTCCAGCTTGTTACCGGTAAAGTCAAGTTGGATAAAAATCACGATCCAATCAAATCAGCTGTCATTCTGGAATACAAAGACGGCCAGCAGGTATTTAAAACAAAGGTAAACCCTTAAAAAGCGAGAACCGGATAGATACAAGAGAAATGTCCGGCAGACAACTAAATGAAAGAAAAGATGAAAAGATGAATAAGGGAGATGGCGGGTCTCCCTTTTCTGATGGTTTAAAAATCGTTCTACGACTTCGCCGCTGTCTCAAT
>JAKACS010000667.1 GCA_021821235.1 Bacillota bacterium | reverse complement strand
CCATGCCTCTTTCTGCGGAAAGAGGCTTTTTATTTTTTCACAAAGGGGACTAAAACGATGACAGTAACGGTAAAACAAGCATATGAACCATTAACAGAATCAACGGCAATTGCTTTGGCAAAAAATCTTGAGCTGTTTTCGCAAGAAGCTGAACTTACCTGCAAAGAAATCGGCGATGGAAATCTTAATCTCGTGTTTCATATCGTTGACCAACATACAGAAAAAGGAATCATTATCAAACAAGCATTGCCCTATGCAAAGGTAGTGGGGGAATCCTGGCCGCTGACGATCCACCGGGTAAAAATTGAAAGCGACGCCTTAAAAAAGTTTGCTCAATACGTACCACAGCTCGTCCCGGAAATCTATCATACAGATGAAACTCTGGCCCTCACAGTCATGGAAGATCTCTCCCGCTTAACGATTGCCCGCAAAGGCTTAATCGACGGTGAGAGCTACCCGCTTATTTCGGAACATATCGGCACTTTTTTAGCAAATACGCTTTTTTATACCTCCGACTTTTACTTAACAGGAGAAGAGAAAAAGAATTTGGTCAGACAATTTTACAATCCCGAGCTTTGCAAAATTACCGAGGATCTTGTATTCACGGATCCGTTCTTCGATATCGACACAAACGATTTTGAGCTGGAATTGCGGACAGATGTTGAAAAACTATGGAATGACCAGGAACTCAAATTGGAAGCGGCAAAGTTTAAGCATAAATTTTTAACAGAAGCCGATGCCCTGCTGCACGGGGACTTGCATACCGGCAGCCTGTTTGCAAGCACAACCGAGACAAAGATTATTGATCCCGAATTTGCCGTTGTCGGACCATTCGGATTTGACCTTGGCCAATTCATTGCCAACCTATTGCTAAATGCAATTGGGCGTAAAGAAGACATTCAGGCCGTTTTGTTCAAACATATCAACCGCACATGGACGGTGTTTGAAACGACCTTCCGAAAGCTTTGGGAATCTGAAGGAAAAGATCTTTATACAAAGGTTAACGGCTATGTTGACGTTGTTTTAAACAATTTGTTTGAGGATGCCCTCGGATTTGCCGGCTGTGAAATCATCCGCCGCACAATCGGCCTTGCCCATGTAGCTGATTTGGATGGAATTGCGGACAAAGAAAAGAGGCTGACAGCAAAGAAGCATGCATTACGATTAGGGCGCTCCCTGCTAATTGAACGCATTTCCATTCTCAATACGATCCATATTCAAGAAATTTTTGAAACAACGAAGGAGTGAATGCCATGCCCATCACTGAAACGATCCCCCGCTCTGTTGAGTGGAACGAAACCTATATCACCGTACTTGATCAAAGAAAGCTGCCGCTCGAAACCGTATTTGTCAACCTGCATTCCATAAAAGATGTATGGGATGCGATTGTCAAGTTAAAAGTTCGAGGCGCCCCGGTGATTGGTATAACAGCTGCCTATGGACTGGCATTAGCGGCATCCCGCTACGAAACCGAGTCGATTGAGCAATTTTATCGTTTGCTGGAAAAAGATCGGGAGTATTTGGCCACCTCGCGTCCAACGGCCGTAAACTTGTTTTGGGCGTTAAACCGCTTAAGTGCCAGTATCAAAGGAGTCACCTCCGTCAATGAGGCGAAAACCACGCTTATTCATGAAGCGATTTGCATTCAAGTGGAAGATGAAGATACATGCCGACAAATCGGCGAACATGGTCTGTCTCTTTTTTCAAGCGGCGATAAGGTTCTGACGATTTGCAATGCCGGCTCGATTGCGACTGCACGCTACGGGACAGCGCTTGCCCCTTTTTATCTGGCAAAAGAACGAAATATTCCATTAAAGGTTTTTGCATCAGAAACTCGGCCAGTGTTACAGGGGGCGCGGTTAACATCATGGGAGCTGCTGCAGGCGGGAATCGATGTAACCTTAATTACCGATAATATGGCCGCCCATACGATAAAGGCAAAAGGAATCAGCGCAATTATTGTTGGTGCCGACCGGATTGCAGCAAATGGCGACACCGCCAATAAAATCGGCACCTTTGGCCTCGCTGTTTTAGCCAAGCATTTCGATATTCCTTTCTATGTGGCAGCCCCGCTTTCGACTTTCGATCCTTCCCTGCCAAATGGGGATGCCATTCCGATTGAGGAGCGAAATACGGAAGAAGTGACTAGGTTTAACGGCATACAAATTGCACCGCCTGACGTTCACGTCTTCAATCCGGCCTTCGATGTCACGCCGAATGAACTCATCACCGCCATCATTACGGAAAAAGGTATTCTGAGAGAAAAATATACAGAAGAAATTCAGCAATTATTTCGTTAAAAAACAGGAGAGAATTTTCCTCTCCTGTTTTAAATTTTAGATTGCTGCCATTTCATTCAATGCATCCAATGATTGATATGGAAAATCCAAATAAGTGGACAGTTTTTCATTTACATGACTGCTCCATTTGGCTGTGTCAATTCCGGCCTCGGTTAAAATCGCATACGAATACGTCCACGCTTTCATTTCCACATTCAATCGGTAAGCCGAATCGTTCCGCCATAAATCATAATCCAATTCTTGATCCAGATGATCTTTCAGGTGACCAATTTCATGTGCCAATCCATAAAGATCTTCTAACTCCCATTTATACGGTGCTTTTATGATAAAAGTCTCGCTATTGAAACTCAGTTTGTCCGAAGTGAAATGCACTTGGCCGCCCAGCGCATTAGCTATCTCACACAGTTTCCCTAATTGTTCTAGACTCATTCCCATCGCCCTTTCCGTTCAAAAAAAGCATAATCTATTTTACTCGAATTCTAACGAATTTACAAGCCGTATGATGGCAAACCTTTGTGAGCGACCACAGATTCT
>JAKACS010000666.1 GCA_021821235.1 Bacillota bacterium | reverse complement strand
CTTCGCGGCGGCAATGTATGGGAAGTCCGCAAACCAGATCTCTCTGTGAAAGTTTCCTTCTGGGGCGAGGTTGAAATGAAACAGGTCAATGGACGGCTCATGTTTGACCATATCCATGCCGAAACGATCACCGCCGTTCCCCATGACATCCCGGTCATTGGGTATCAATCAAAGACGGTGAATACGTTAAGATTGTGGAGTGCCGAACCGTCCCAGTTTCCTGTCAACAAAGATATTTTGCGCTATAAGCGTGAAACAGAATCGGTTTCCGAGCTTTTGTATCCGGATGATACGCATGATGAAGGAAAAATCTTGCGACTGAAACAGCAATATTTCTTGGTTTCGGCCAGTTTGCAAACCATTTTGCAGGATCACCGGAAGCAGCATGGACATTTGTGTAAACTGAATGAATATGTGTGCGTTCATGTCAACGATACCCATCCGGTGCTTGCGATTCCCGAGTTGATGCGAATTTTGCTTGATGAAGAAGGAATGGGCTGGGAAGTAGCATGGAAGATTACGACTCAGACGATTTCGTATACGAACCATACGACGTTAACGGAGGCGCTGGAAAAATGGCCAATCCGTATTTTTCAATTACTGTTGCCGCGGATCTATCAAATTATTGAGGAAATAAACGAACGTTTCTGCAAGGATTTATGGGAGCGGTATCCGGGAGATTGGAAGCGGATCGAAAATTTGGCCATTATCGCTCATGATCAGGTGAAAATGGCGCATTTGGCCATTGTTGGCAGCTTTAGCGTCAACGGTGTCGCCAAGCTTCATACCGAAATTTTAAAACAGCGGGAAATGAAGGAGTTTTACCAGCTTTTTCCTGATAAATTTAATAATAAAACGAATGGAATTGCCCATCGCCGCTGGCTGTTAAAAGCAAATCCGCTATTGTCGGAGCTGATCAATGATTCCATCGGCTCGTCATGGACGCAATCGCCAAATGAGTTAATTCGTTTGTTGGATATGAATAACGATCCTGCGTTTCTTGAACATTTGCATTCGATCAAAATCGCAAACAAACAGCGGCTTGCCAATCTGATTTATAAACAAACCGGTATACAGGTCGATTCGGGAGCGATTTTTGACGTGCAAGTCAAAAGACTTCATGCTTATAAAAGACAGCTGTTAAATGTTTTGCACATCATGCATTTATACAATCGAATCAAAGAAGATTCGAGTTTTGAGATGACTCCAAGAGTCTTTATTTTTGGAGCAAAAGCTTCTCCCGGTTATTACTATGCAAAAAAAATTATCAAGCTGATTAACACGGTTGCAGAAAAAGTAAACAAAGACCCGCAGATTGCTGAGCGGATGAAAGTAATTTTTCTGGAAAATTACCGGGTCTCACTGGCGGAAAAGGTTTTCCCAGCGGCAGATATTAGCGAGCAAATTTCTACTGCCTCAAAAGAAGCGTCTGGTACCGGCAATATGAAGTTTATGTTGAATGGTGCCTTGACCGTAGGGACTTTGGATGGGGCAAATATTGAAATTCGCGAGCTTGTAGGGGATGAAAACATTTTTACGTTCGGACTGACGGCTGATGAAGTTCTCCATTATACCCAGCATGGAGGCTACCAGTCGATTGAGTATTACCACCATGATCACCGGATTAAGCAGGTTGTGGATCAGTTGGTGAATGGGTTCTTCGCGAATGTTCATAATGAATTTGAGCCGATCTTTGACTCACTGCTGGCTGAAAATGATCAGTTTTTTGTCTTAAGGGATTTTGCTGCCTACACCGATATTCAAAAGCAGGTGGGGTATTCGTATAAGAATCGATCCGACTGGTATCAAAAAAGCCTGATCAACATTGCGAATGCCGGTTATTTCTCGAGTGACCGGACGATTCAGGAATATGCGGATGGGATTTGGAAAATAAGACAGGTAAAGCGGTAAAGGGTTTTATCTGAATGAAGATTAGAAGATATAATAAAAGCAACTAGAACAAAAAAAGAGCTCCACTGCCGTAGCGGCGGGAGCTCTTTTTGTTTAAAAAATATAGCCAATAAACAAGCCAATTGCGAGCAGAAAGCCAAAGAAGGTATTGGTTTGCGCGGTTGCTTTCATGGCTGGTGCCATCTGGATTGGCAGGTTATTTTTAATAAAGCCCTGCGTTGCTTTAATCGCTTTCGGTACGCTTAAAATCACAATTGCAATCCATGCAGGGGCAACACCGGTGATGATGAGCAAGAAAGCCCAAAGATACGATAAAGTGAAAAGACCAGCCAACAAATAGACGGCTCTTTTTTTCCCTAACAGAATCGCAAGCGTTTTGCGGCCGTTTTCTTTATCACCATCAAGGTCGCGAATATTGTTCGATAACAGGATTTCGCCCACAAGAATCATAATCGGAGCCGAGACAAGCACGCTTGTTGCATCAACGGTCCCTGTCTGGATAAAGAACGCAATTAACACAATCAACATCCCCATAAAAAATCCGGCTACAAGCTCGCCGAATGGCGTATACGCAATCGGGATCGGTCCCCCTGTGTAAAAATAACCGACCGCCATGCTGAAGGCGCCGATTACCGCAAGCCACCAGCTGCTGTTTAGACTAATATATATACCTAACAATAATGCAATTCCATAAAAGCTTAGCGCTGTTTTCATAACGGTAGCCGGCTTAATGCCATCGCGGACAATCGATCCGCCAATTCCGACCGAGTGTTCGGTATCAAGTCCGCGTTTGAAGTCATAGTACTCGTTAAACATATTTGTCGCTGCCTGAATCAAAAGACTTGCAAACAACATAGCGAAAAAAAGGCTGAAGTTGATTTTTCCATATCGTAATGCAAGAGCAGTGCCAAGCAATACAGGAACAA
>JAKACS010000665.1 GCA_021821235.1 Bacillota bacterium | reverse complement strand
GACAAAAGAATTGACGGCATCACGGACTTAAGGGATGAATCTGACCGCAGAGGTATGCGGATTTATATCGAGGTTCGTAAAGACGCAAATGCAAATGTCGTGTTAAATAATCTGTACAAGCACACCACAATGCAGACGACTTTTGGAATTAACCTGCTTGCGCTTGCCGATGGACAGCCGAAGGTATTAAATCTAAAACAATGCCTTGAATATTATTTGAGCCATCAACAAACGGTGATTCGCCGCCGGACTGAATTTGAGTTAAAGAAAGCAGAAGCTCGCGCCCATATTTTAGAAGGTTTGCGAACGGCATTGGATCATTTGGACGCTGTTATTAACCTAATCCGTAGCTCGCAAACAACAGACATTGCCCGCGAAGGCTTAATGAAGCAGTTTCATTTATCTGAAAAACAAGCCCAAGCGATTCTTGATATGCGTTTGCAGCGTTTAACCGGTTTGGAACGCGAAAAAATTGAAGAAGAATACCAAAGCCTCGTCAAGTTAATTGCCGAGTTAAAGGCTATTTTAGCTGATGAGGAAAAAGTATTGGAAATTATTCGCGAAGAATTACTGGAAATTAAAGAGCGTTTTAATGATACACGCCGCACGGAGATTGTTTCAGGTGGCATTGAAAACATTGAAGACGAGGATTTAATTCCGTGTGAAAATATTGTCATCACCCTGACGCATAACGGTTACATCAAACGGCTCCCAGTTTCGACTTACCGTGCTCAAAAGCGAGGCGGACGCGGGATCCAGGGAATGGGAACAAATGAAGACGATTTTGTTGAGCACTTAATTACTACTTCAACGCATGATACGATTTTATTTTTCACAAATAAAGGGAAAGTATATCGCTCAAAAGGGTATGAGATTCCAGAATTAGGCCGCACGGCCAAAGGTATACCAATTATTAATCTGCTTGGAATTGAAAAAGGTGAATGGATTAATGCGATGATCCCTGTCCAGGAATTTGTCGACGATTGGTATTTGTTCTTTACGACAAAAGAAGGAATTTCCAAACGGTCACCGCTTACTTCTTTTGCCAATATCCGAAATAATGGATTAATTGCTTTAAACCTTCGGGAGGAAGATGAACTGATTTCCGTTCGCCTTACCGATGGCAATAAGGAAATTATTATTGGAACGAAAAAAGGCATGCTGATCCGATTCCCGGAAACCGATGTCCGGTCAATGGGAAGAACAGCAACGGGCGTGAAAGGAATTACGTTAAACAGCGATGATGAAGTGGTTGGTATGGAAGTGCTTGAAGAAAACACAGATATTTTGATAGTGACAAAAAATGGCTACGGGAAGCGTACACCTACACATGAATACCGTGTCCAAAGCCGTGGCGGAAAAGGAATTAAGACATGCAATATTAAAGATAAAAATGGCGATCTTATTTCGATGAAGGCTGTCACTTGCGAAGAAGACCTTATGCTCATCACCACAGGCGGAGTTTTGATCCGAATTGCCGTTGACAGTATTTCCTCTATGGGACGCAATACAATCGGCGTTAAATTAATTAACTTAAAAGACGAGAATGAGCATGTCGCAACTGTTGCTAAAGTTGAAAAAGAAGAACCGTCATTAGAAAGTGAAGATGACGAACAGGAAGCAGAAGCCGATATGCCTGAAAACAATGAAGAATAATATATAAAGAGCCTCTTGTCTAAAGGGCTCTTTTTTTATCCAGAATAAGGTTCTTGCTCTTCACTTATGGTAAAATAAGAAATTAATAATACGCTATTATGTTAGTTGAGGTGTAGTTCTTTGCGCGTTACAGTCCAAGAGCTTCAAGAAGGCTGCATTCTTGAAACTGATCTATTCAGCAAAACAAATCGCCCTATTTTTGCAAAAAAAACAGTGCTGACAGAATCCTTTATTGAAGTAATAAAAGCGTTTATGATTCATGAAGTAGAAGTTGAAAAAACGCTTGTCGATGGATCGCGTTATATTCCATCTTCTATTCAGACAAGTGAAGTTGAAAATGAGGAAAAACAAGAGAAAATTCAGCTGAGCTTTACGGATTTATTTTTGCAATCGGTGTTGCAATACAAAAAGGAATTTACGTCTTGGCAGGCGGGACTTCCGATTGATATTTCCAAGATTCGAAAATTATTGCTGCCATTGTTGGAAAAGATTGACGACCATCCTTTTGAAGTTTTCAACCTTCATCGCTTTTCGACGATGGATACCTATCTTTATCAGCATCCAGTAGCTGTCGGCCTGATTAGCGGCTATATTGGAAAAAGGCTGGATCTTGAAAAAGGAGAATGGCTTCAGCTTGCATTAGCCGGCTGCTTGGCCGATTGCGGGATGGCAAAAGTCAATCCAAAGGTTCTCAATAAAAAAACGCCACTAACGGTTCGGGAATTTGAAGAAATTAGAAAGCACCCTGTTCATAGTTACAAGCTTGTTCAAAATATCCCGGTTTTAAGAAAAGATGCCAAGGTAGCTATTCTTCAACATCATGAAAGGTTAGACGGGAGCGGTTATCCGTTAAAGAGTACAAAAATTCATCAATATGCAAAAATAATAGCGATTGCGGATACTTTTCACGCAATGACATCAGAAAGGCTTTATCGGAATAAACAATCCCCGTTTAAAGCGTTGGAATTGATATTGGAGGGCAGTTTTGGAAAATTCGATCTTACTATCGTATCTTCCATTTGTTCGGCGATCGTTCGATTTTCATCAGGGGACAAAGTAAAATTATCGAATGGAGAAGTTGCAGAAGTTTTATTTGCAGATCAGAAAACACCAACCCGGCCGCTCATAAAAGTTGAATCAACCGGAGAGATTATTCAGCTCGAAAGAAATCGCCAGCTTTACATTGA
>JAKACS010000664.1 GCA_021821235.1 Bacillota bacterium | reverse complement strand
TAGGTGCTATCGAAATTATTCCAGAAAAAGGAATCATAAAATATGCAAAACCAGTTGGGATTATTGGATCGATTGTACCCACTACAAACCCTGATTTAACACCTGCGGGCACGGCGATCAACGCCATTAAAGCACGTGATGCTGTCATTTTTTCACCACATCCTCGCTCCAAAAAGACTACTTTTGAAACTGTGCGATTAATGAGAGAAGCTCTTGAGAGAGAGGGTGCACCTGCAGATCTTTTGCAATGTATAACTCAAGTCAGTCTCCCAATGACAAAAGAATTAATGGCTCGTTGTGATCTTGTCCTTGCAACTGGCGGTAAAGATATGGTCAAGAGTGCTTACAGCTCAGGTACACCAGCTTATGGTGTTGGGGCTGGAAATGCAACAATGATTTATGATGAAACTGCAGATGTTAATGAGGCTTGCCGTAATACTAGAATCAGCAAAACCTCTGATTTTGGATCAGGCTGTTCTGCTGATGGTAACCTAATTGTACACGAATCGATTTATGATCAGGTGTTGGAACAACTTAAAGCAGAAGGCGGATATTTGGCTAATGATGAAGAAAGAGAACTCCTAAAAAAGGTGATGTGGGATGAAGAGGGACATCGTTTGCCGGATACCGTTGCTGTAGCTCCACAAAAATTAGCAGCAATAGCTGGTTTCGAAATTTCTGAAGATCGAAAGTTTATTGTTGTTATTGGAGATGGAATTGGCAAGGATCATCCGTTTTCTGGAGAAAAATTAACTACATTGCTTGCTATTTATAAATATGAAGGAGAGTTTGAAAATGCTCTTGATATGATGCGTGCAATCTATGAAGTAGCTGGAAAAGGCCATTCTGTTGGCATCTATTCATTTAACGATGATCATATCGAGCGCTTAGGCCTGGCGGCACCTGTTAGCCGAATTATGGTACGTCAACCACAATCAAAAGCAAATGCGGGTGCATTTAATAATGGAATGCCAATGACTTCCAGTATGGGTTGCGGCACTTGGGGAGGGAACATCACTTCTGAGAACGTTTCCTTAAAACATTATATGAATTATACGTGGGTCTCGCGTCCGATCCCAGAAGATAGACCATTTGATGAAGAATTATTTGGTGAATTCTACGATCCAGAGTTAGAAAAATAGTTAAACTTCATTGTGCCATTTCAATCTTGTAAAAAGGAGCAAGAACGGTAAAGCGGGTTTTTGTTCCTTTTTTCCTGCATAACAAATTAATAGTTAATAGGTTCAATTAAGTCAGCACTATTTTGAATCAAATAATTCCATTTTTTAATAGATATTTTTATTCACTCCCATTTAAAAAGCAACTTAATTTGTGCGTGTTGCCAAATAAAGGATGAAAAACAGATGAAAAGAAAATTTTCCCTTGCTTATCTTACCGTTGTTGGATGTCCGCCACCTGAAATGATTTATATTGCTTCTCGAACAGGATATGATTTTGTGAGTTTACGGCCAATTTCGATGGGATTGCCGAAAGAACCTAATTTTTCCTTAGCAGAAAATCACGAATTAATGAGGAAGACGAAGATTGCCCTTTCAGAAACAGGTATAAGGCTTCTAGATATTGAACTTGCTAAAATATTCGATGGTGTTCAGCCGAAAAAATATTTACCAGCAATGGAATCTGCCGCTGAACTTGGTGGTAAACATGTACTAAGTAGTATTTGGACAGATGATCGAAATCTCGCGATTGAACGTTTTGGCGAACTTTGCGAATTAGCAAAGCCGTTTGGTCTTACTGTTGAACTAGAATTCGTTCCTATTGCAAGTGTTAGAAACCTTACTGGTGCTATGGATGTCCTAAAAACAGTGAAGCAGGAGAATGCTGGTTTAATGATCGATATCCACCATTTTCATCGTTCAAGGGATAAAGTGGAAGATTTAGATCATGTACCGCGCGAATGGTTTCATTTTTTACATCTTTGTGATGCAGTGAAAGAAATCCCTGATTCTTTGGAAGAAATGACACGAATACTTCGTGAAGAACGATTGTACGTTGGCGCCGGTGGAATTGACGTAGCAAGTATTATAAATAGGTTGCCGAATATTCCATATTCGATTGAATTGCCAAATAGCAAGCATGTCAAGGAGTTTGGCTTCGAAGAGCATGCAAAGCGCTGTTTGAGATCTGCAAAAGAGTATTTTGAAAAATATGTATACAACGATCAAGAAGCTAAATTCACTTTTAAAAATCATTCGAATAGTATAAAATAGCAGCCAAAAGGTGAATAATTGTATGCATGGCAATTAAAAATCGGAGTAAGTCTATGGTTTATGTTTTAAAACAATTACTATTCAGAAGCATTTTTAAATAATTTGAAGAGTTTGAATGAATATATCCTCCCCTTCGCGCATTTTTTCCTTAAATGGAAGAAGATTGGCTCATTAACAAGCTTTGTTTCGTCCATAGAAAAGTTTAGAGTTAATCGGCCAATCCTTCCTGCTCTCTTTTAAAAATAGATTCAACTACAAAAAAATTTGCTTCGTTTTATCCATTTCAGTTCACTTATTAAGAGTATTCCAACATTATTTAGGACAATCCTGCATGCTTCTCCTTGTTTTAAAAGTACCAAGTTCCTATTTATTATGGTACAATAAAATAAATATTCTTAAAAATAGAGCATTTGTATAAGTACATATTTTGTTGAAGGTTAAAATGATTGGTAAAATTCTAATTTTAAAAAATAAAATGGATATCTTTGATCTTACCATGGGAAAGAGAGCATTATTTTATGAATAAAAGAGTGTCAATCAGGGAGAAAAGTATTGTTTTTATTGGATTTATGGGTGTTGGAAAAACAACTGTTGGTGAATTAGTTGCTAAAAAA
>JAKACS010000012.1 GCA_021821235.1 Bacillota bacterium | reverse complement strand
GTTTGTTTAGATCAATAATGGGTTCCACTTGTTTCTGATTAATCAGTTGATAAATTGCTTCCGCATCATGGGCAGCGTCAAGTAGCATTTTATCGACGGCGCCAAAGTTGAATCGTTGTGAAAATTCAGTCCAACCAACGACAAAGCTGATCAAGTCGTGGCAAGAAGCCAAATTAAGACGCGAATATAAGGGTACGTCTTACGGGCTGTCGCAGGCATTGATCATGTAGAGATGATACCCCCATTGAAGTACTTTCTCGATGACGATCCCAACCACTGTCACAGTCTGGCTGGGAGTACTTGCGAGCGTGGTTGCATTTCGCTATCCTTGGGCATGACAGTTACAAGTTGGTTTGCTTCGGATATGGGATGAAGTGACAACGGGCGTACCATCGCCGGCAACGTTCAGTTGTTCCAGATTTCCGAGTAATCCTAACTTGGCTGAAATAGTAAGGTTTTGGATTTGAAAAAATTCGAAAAGGCGATCCGATGGAAGTTCCTTTTTATGAGCGAGTCGAGGAAGGATCGATTCCACCAAACGCTTTACCCGGCCCGGTATAGAGATAGGCGCCTCCCAACTAACTCGGCGAATGTCGAGAGTCTATTCATTATCTAGGAGGATTTTTAGATGCATCAAGATAAAAAGATGATATACGGAAATACACTACAAAAGCCTTTTAATCGGAAAAGTTTGTTCTTATTGCTTGCCTCAATTGGACCAGGACTAACCGTGATGCTTGCTGATACTGATGCAGGGTCAATTGTAACTGCGGCTCAAAGTGGCGCACAATGGGGCTACAAACTATTAGCTCTACAATTATTACTTGTTCCTATTTTATACTTTGTTCAAGAATTAACCATTCGTATTGGTATTACAACAAGAAAGGGACATGGGAAACTAATTCGTGAAGTATTTGGTGTTAAGTGGGCATGGTTTTCAGTAGGAACACTTTTATTAGCAGCTATTGGAGCGCTCATCACAGAATTTTCCGGTGTTGTTGGCGTAGGAATGCTTTTTGGGGTATCAAAATGGGTAACGGTTCCTTTGGTTGCAACAATTTTAATATTAATTTCTGGTGCAGGTAAATATAAACGAGTTGAACGCATTGCCATTTTAGTAGGTCTTTTCGAGTTAGTATTTATCCCAGCAGCTTTATATGCAAAACCTGATTTTGGTGCAATGATGGACGCTTTTATAGGAAAGCAACCCTTTAATAATAGCTCCTATTGGTTACTTATAGCTGCTAATGTTGGAGCTGTTATTATGCCTTGGATGGTATTTTATCAGCAAGGAGCTGTGATAGACAAAGGGCTAAGTGATAAAACACTGCAATATGGAAGGATTGATACATTCTTCGGTTCATTTATTACTCAGATTATTATGGCGACAGTTTTAATTTTGACTGCTGCAACAATCGGGAAGGTAAACCCTGAAACACCTTTGGAGAACATCCAACAGATTGCAAATGCACTGACTCCAATCCTAGGTAATTTTGTTGGAAAAGTACTTTTTGCTGTTGGACTAACTGGAGCAGCACTAATTGCAGCAATTGTTGTATCTTTAGCGACTTCTTGGGCGTTTAGCGAGGTTTTAAATGTTCCTTGTAGTCTAAATAACAAGTGGAAGCAAGCGCCTGTTTTTTATGGTTTTTATTGTGGCGTAATTATTGTTGCGGCTATTGCAGTGCTTGTAGGAATTCCTCTAGTCTCTTTAACAGTAGCTGTCGAAATAATGAACTCTTTACTTTTACCAATCGTACTAGGATTTTTATTAGCATTGGGTTGGAAGGCTCTCCCTGACAAGTATAAATTAAGAAAATGGGAAAAAATAATTCTAGTCATTATTTATGTTCTTGTATGTTCTTTAGGGATTTTAACTGTTTTTCAATTGTTTTAATCCAACATGGACAATACACTGTTTGTCGTTGGCGAAATTTGTAAGGTTGAATAGAGGATTAAAAGCCGATTTTTTCCTGCGCTAAGGAATAATCGGCTTTATTGTTGTTGAAATCTGCGTAGCGTATGTTTGCCGCGTTTATCTTAACTTTGGAGATTAAGAGTATTTAAAGTATTCTATAATGCTTCTTCTTGAATCACATCCATAAATTCTGCGATTGTTTTGGCTTTCAATAGATGTTGGACAATGTCAGGATCCTGAACAATTTTCACCAATAATTCGTACATTTCCTGCAAATCCTCTTGACTATATTGTTTGACACTTAACAGAAAGACTAACTGAACCGGTTTTTTTTCCCAATAAACGGGTTTTTCCAGTGTACATACAGTCAAAAATGTTTGCTTGGTTTTCGAATTAATGGGGTGCGGAATGGCAACAAGATTACCGAAAGAGGTTGGTGCTACTTTCTCTCTTTCATAAACAGCATCTAAAAATGTATCATTTACAAGTCCCTTATGGAGTAAAATGCGGTTTAAATAGGTGAGTACTTCTTCTTTCGAAGCCAATCGTTTTCTTAAAAAAACTAAATCATTACGAAAATAGTTGTTAAGGACTAGACTTTGTTCGCTAATAAACCGGTTAATTTTTTTTAAATCACTTTCACCAATAATGGCATTCACTTCAATGACAGGAATCCCAATTTCCTTTGTAATAGGGATGGAGCTCACTAAGAAATCTACATTATCCAAATTCATTGTTTTTAACTGGTAAAATTCAGTAGTCCCGATCACGTCTAGGTTATTTCCAAAATAGGATTTTAACCGATAATAAATTAATTGTGCTGTGCCTAAACCGGATGCACAAACAACCAGACACCGTTTTGCCTGTGACTTCATTTTCTTTCTTTCAATTGCTGCGCCAATGTGAAGAGCAATGTAGCCAACTTCATTTTCTTCAAAAACAGTCCCTGTAAGTATTTCAATTGCCAAGCTGGCTGCAACTCCAGCATCAAAGGCCAGCGGGTAGTTTTTCTTAATTTCCTGCAGGGTTGGATTTCGGATGTTCATCCCATACTTGTAGCGATTGATAGCAGGTTTTAGATGTAAGCACAATCCCAGAATTAATTCCTTATCCTCTTTAATTCCAAGATTAAATTTCTTTTCTACTTGATCAAGTATGTACTCTACTGTTGCTAAAATGTCCTCATCCATCATTTGTTCCACTTTTTCATTCGTTTTCTTTAATATTTTAGTTCCAAGCAAGTGAATGGTAATATAGGCAATTTCCTCTTCTGGAAACGTCACTTGAAAAAATTGCTCTACTTCTTTGACAATTTCTTGCGCAACCTGGTATTCTTTTTGACTCACCAATTCCTGTAAATCAGTTTTATAAAGCGTAATGCTGTGACCGTCTTTAATCCGTTTGTAGGCGATTGCGATATGGACAAGCAAATTATTTATGGCTATATCCGGCAGGGTTGATTGATGATTTTTAAGGTGTCTTAAAATGCTATCCAATATGTGGTTCAATTCATCCTGTGATAAAAAAGGCAGTGTTGTTTCATATAGCCTTTTTTCACTTTGTTCATTACGTTCAAAAACATATTCAGCCATGCAAAAACGCAGCTTTACTTCATTTCCGATTGCTTTTAAACCGTAATTCGGCTTTGATTCCAACGTCAAATCATATCTAGTTAAAATCTCTTTTACCGCTTTTAAATCATTTTGAATTGTTGATTTGCTAATATACATTTCATCTGCCAAATCATCCAGTTTTATATAGGATTCGTTTAACAGTATTCTCCTGATCATATAAGTTACCCGCTCTACCGGTGTTTTTGGAATTTCATCTTTCCGGAAAAATGGATTATCTGTTAGAGACTGAAGAAACTGAAGAAATTTCCGGGTCTGCGTAATTTCTAATTTATAGCCGGTACCCATGATCGAAGTAATACTAGCACCATAATTTTTTAAGATTGAATCAAGGTTTTTTATATCATTTCTTGTTGTCCGGACAGTAACGTGATTCATATTTGCTAAAAAGGAACCGGTTAGTGGCTTGGGTGTTGACATCAGCTCACGTAATATATTCTTCATTCTGAAATCTAACATATCGTATCCTTTCCTTTTATATATCCTGATATAGTAATGTTCCAGTTCAGAAGGATCCATCCGTATTTATTTCTATACATTTCTTACTATCTTATTTTATCGCTTTATCACTACATAACTATCCATGCATAGCAAAGGCTCTGGCAGTAATACCAGAACCTTGGCCGCCCTATACTCCAACTATTTTTCAATTTAAAGGTAAGACACCATCTATGAGAGGTAAATAGGGAAATCAAACTCAGAACCCATTCTTCTCTGAAACTTCTTTAAACCAATACGCACTTTTCTTTGGTGTTCTATTTTTTGTTTGGACATCAACTGAAATCAGCCCGTAGCGGTTTTTGTAGGCATTCGACCAAGACCAGTTATCCATGAAGGTCCATAAGTGGTATCCTTTGGCATTACAGCCTTCTTCAATCGCTTTATGCAGCCATTTTAAATGCTCTTTAATAAAATCGATACGATAGTCATCTTGGATATATCCATCATCTAGGAAACGTTCTTCATTTTGAACTCCCATTCCGTTTTCTGAAACGAAACTTTCAATATTGCGGTAGTTTTCCTTTAAATTTACCATAATATCATAGATTCCTTTTTCATAAATTTCCCAACCGCGGTATGAATTCATTTTCCTGCCCGGCATTTCGTAGTTATCAAAGAACCATTCCGGCATAATAGGACTGTATGGATTAGGTAAGTTTTCCTTTACCTTGACTCTGCGTGGCTGATAATAATTTACCCCTAAAAAGTCCACTGTGTGATTTTTAATCAACTCACGATCACCCATTTTCGTTACAGGCAGTAGCCCATGCTGTTGTAAAAGTTGAATAAGTTCTTGAGGGTATTCTCCCAGGACAGAAGGGTCAAGAAAGCTTCGATTGAAAAATAAATCCGCAACATTTGCTGCTTGCTTGTCAGCAGGATTTTGGCTTCTAGGATAGGAAGGGGTTAAGTTTAGAACGATCCCGATTTTCCCATCTTGAATATTTGCATTGCGGAAACTTTCAACGGCTTTTGCATGGGCAATCACCGTATGATACGCTACTTGTACTGCGCACTTAAAATCTATAACATTTGGATAATGGAAATCATATAAATATCCGCCTTCAACGGGAACGATTGGCTCATTAAATGTAAACCATTTTTTCACTTTGCCACTAAACAAGCGGAAGCATTCGCTCGCGTAATCTTTATAAGCTTCTACTACTTCCCGATTTTCCCAACCACCTTCGTTTTGTAATTCCAGCGGCATATCAAAATGATAAAGATTAACGAAAGGCTCTATCCCATTCGCTATTAGCTCATCAAGAACCTGATTGTAAAAATCAACGGCTTCTTGGTTGATTTCACCGCGCCCGCCTGGAATCAATCGGGACCAGGAAATAGACAGTCTAAACGAATTATGACCAATTTCTTTCATTAATTGAATATCATCATTATATAAATTGTAGAAATCTGACGTGGATTCAGGTCCAATATTTTCATAAAATCGGTTTGGCTCCATTTGATACCAATAGTCCCAGATATTTTTTCCTTTTCCGCCTTCATCTGAAGCACCTTCAATTTGAGTGGCCGATGTTGCACTCCCCCACCAAAAGCCTTCCGGAAATTTGTATGTTATGGACATATGTCTCCACTCCTTTACTTATTTCGATAGATCTCAATGATTTCTACAGCCAGATCTTTTACCGTCATGGCCGTCATTAAGTGATCCTGTGAATGAACTAAAATTACATTAACAGCTTGTCTGTTTCCGCTGGCTTCCTCCTGCAGCAATTTGGTCTGGTAACTATGTGCATTCCCAAGTTCTTCACCGGCATGCTTAATCAGCTCATCTGCCCTCTCAAAATTACCCTCTTTTGCTTCCTGAATAGCTTCCATCGCATCGGATCGGCCATTGCCAGCATGTAAAATAATCTGAAAGGCAATCTCTGTCATTGTGTCCATACGATTAACTCCTCTGTGAAAAACTTCAATTGTTAAGAATTTTACATGGTCCTTATCTATTACCTAAGGACCATTTTTACGAACGATTGAAAATAATCAAGAATATATGTTTAAAAATAACCCTCTGTTAGTTTGCTTTTTTTAAACCTTCGCTTGCAGGCTGTCCTTCATGTTCGTAATAACTTTTATCAATAATTTTTAAGAATGGCCACCAAATACCCATGACGACAATCAAGTTCACGATTTGTAAAACAGCCCCCTGCCAGTGATTACCCGTAGCCAGGAATCCGCTCAATCCAATTGGTGTTGTCCATGGAACAATGATGCCGGCAGGTTTGGGTACCAACCCTGAAGACATTGAAAAGTAAGTAATGATCGTGACAACAACCGGTGCCAGTAGCCATGGAATGAGTGCCAACGGATTCATGATAATAGGCAATCCAAAAATAATCGGTTCATTGACGTTGAAGATTCCTGCTGGTCCGCCCAGTTTGCCTAATTCTTTAATTTGTCTACTTCGGCCGACCAGGAACATAAGGAGGACGACAGCAAGCGTCATACCAGATCCGCCCATACCTACTAAGAATGTATCAATAAATTGCTTTGTGATAACGTTTGGAATTTCCTTCCCTGCTTGGAATGCTTGTAAGTTTTGGTCGTTTAATGCGTACCAGATTGGGTCGAATACAGAGTTGATGATAATCTGGCCATGCAATCCAAAAAACCAGAATACCTGAATCAATAATACTGCCACTATCGTTGCTCCCAAACCACTTCCCAGATTGGTCAATGGTTGTTGAATAATTTTATAAATGAAATTTTGCACTGTATCAAAAGACGTCAGGCTAAATAAAATTCGAATGACTAAAAATATGGTCAAAGTTAAGGAAATTGGAATAAGTGCACTAAATGATCTTGAAACGGCTTCAGGTACACCTGAAGGCATTTTAATAGTCCAATTTTTATTGACGAAAAACCGATAAAGTTCAGCTGAGATAAAGGCTGTAAAAATCCCTAAGAACAAGCCTTGAGCACCGAGGCTGGAAGTCGGGATCACACCTGTCACTTTTTGCAGTGTCTGAGGCGTCAGAATCAGGAACGATGCCAGAGCAACAACACCACCATATATCGCTTCACCACCATAATGATCGGTTAGTTTATACGCAATTCCGATAATAACAAATAATCCCATAATACTCAGTGTTGCTGCTGAAGCAGGGCCTAATGCATTTTGGTAAGCAGCATAGGCATCTTTTCCTAACAGCTTGTCCAGAAATGGCAAATTAGCAATAACCACAAAAATGGACCCAAAAATAATCAGTGGTAAGGCAACCATAAAGCCATCGCGCAATGCGGTCAAATAACGGTTGTTATTCAGCTTATCAGCAATTGGTAACAAAATATTTTCCAAAAACTCCATGAATTTATTCATGTTTTTTCCCCGCCTTTTTATTATTCCATTAATTCAAGTGCTTTGTTTAATACAGCTTCGCCATCCATTCTTCCGTATGCTACCGGATCAATGATTTCAACCGAAATACCGAGCTCCTGACCCCGTTTATCTAATTTCTTTTTAAGAAATCTCATTTGAGGGCCAATTAATAAAATATCTGCTTTTTCCATTTCTGAATCAGCTTTATCATTTCCAACCGCCCAAATTTCAGCTTCAATTCCTTTTTCTTCTGCGGCTTCTCTCATTTTTGAAACCAATAAACTTGTTGACATTCCTGATGAACAGGCTAGCAAAATATGTTTCAATGTATGTTCCTCCCTCTATAAATGTTGATTTACCAACGGTTTGACCCGTTAGTGAGTTGCCAAATAAATTTTTTCGACACACCTCCTTTTAATGTATTCCTCGGAAATGTTTCCTAAATTTAAGCTAATGATTTTAATGGAGAAAATCCTACTGGATGTCTAACAAATATACCTTAAATCAGCCGGTTCATTTCCAAGTAGCTGTTTATAGATTTTCTTAACTTCTGAATTCATTATATAAATAAACCGTTTTCATTTTAATGCAATGTTTTTCACTCACAAGGAGGAAATTGAGCTTACTGGTTGTTTAAGATGCCAAGATAGTGTCCATATTGGTTACTTATATATTAGAACCAGTAGGTGATTCGTAATGTTAATCGAAATCCAAGATATTGATTGCCTATTCCATAAAACCAAACCAAGGCTATAAGGACACAACTCGTAAGCTGGATGCGCTAACACTCATTCAGTATTTCCTTTGTGCTGCCATGATTGAGCTCAAAAGTTATCGGGATTGTACGGATGTAGGTGACCGATATAGATTGACAAAGGTTAATCACTTCCCTCTTTCTAAAAAAGCTAGTCATTTGGACTACAATGTGCCGTTTATTTAGTCGTCATATCCAAAGTAATTAAGCAATCGGCAACCTCGCTGGATATTTAATTTTTACGTTAACAAGGGCTTCCTAAAATGATTTTAGGAAGCCCCTTTTTTGCCAATTGTTGAAAATAAATCACCATTTATTTTAGAAAAAACTCATTTACATATGGTACCGGTTCACCTCAAGATATACTAGCCTTTCCAATCCAAATCATTACTACCGTAAGCCACTATAAAAATGTTCCATTCATACCAATATTTATTATTCTAAATTACTATGCCTGCCAAACGCTTGGGTATGATCCACTTCATTCAACTTTCCATATTGTAAACAGATCGTATCGAATAAAATATGGACACTTTGGTCAAAGAGGGATCCGAGAGGCTGAATGGTTTTTAATTCATTTTCGCGCCGATACTTCGTTGCTGCTGGCACATGCAAAAGATGGGTGGAGGCCAATGCCAGCGGTGATTCTGAATTTGTAGTAACTCCGATGACGGTGCAACCGAGTGATTGTGTTTTTTCTGATGTCCAAACAACATTTTTTGTTGTTCCAGATCCAGAAACAGCAACCAGCAGATCGCCTTCTTGAATCGATGGTGTAATGCTTTCCCCAACTACATACACCGTTTCCCCCAAATGCATCAGTCTCATCGCGAAAGATTTCGCCATTAAACCTGAGCGGCCTTCACCAATAATAAAAATCCGCTTTGCTTTTTTCAATTCAGACGTTAATGATTGAAGTTGTTCCTCTTGAACCTGATTAACAACCATTTCTACTTCTTTTAAAATCGTTTGAATGATTGACATAATCTATTCCCCCTTGTGAATTGCTTGTTTAAATTCCTTCGCGGTTTCTGATGGATTGTTAGCATTTGTGATAGCTGATCCGACAATCACTACAGATGGATTCAACATTTTTCTAAGTATTTCCAATGAGTCGATCGTAATTCCGCCCGCTGCTGCCAGTTTAAGAGAAGAATCAATCAAAGTTCCGGCGCTCTTTCTCCCTAAGTTCTGTGCCCCGAATTCCTCTTGTTCATCCTTACTCACGTGAACACAAAAAATAGCATCCTGATATTTCAATAATTCCTGCACTTGTTCTTCTGAAGTATTCAGTAAATCAATCATAACCAATTTGTTAAAACGTTCTGCAACTTCCATGCATGCATTTATTGTCACAATGGGAGAAACCCCCATGACCGTCACGACATCTGCCCCAGCTTGAAAGGCCATCTCAAATTCATAGCGAGCATTATCAATCGTTTTCATGTCAGCCACAATCACCTTATTTGGAAAGGCTTGCTTTATTTCTTTTACACTTCTCATCCCAAATTCTTTTATTAAAGAGGTCCCCACCTCTACCCAATCAATAGAATCCTCTACTTTTTTAGTTAATTGAATGGCGTCGATAATTTCCAGCCGATCCAAAGCAAGTTGTAATTTCATGAATAAAACTCCTTATCACCAAATAAATGGATTGACTAAATCGATTTATTAATAATCATTTTTAGATGGTGTCAGGCACTTGCCTACACCATCTGACTTGGGAACACAAACTCTTTTGGCTCCTGCACTACTTTATTAATTTGATCATACAACAATTCAGCTGCCTTTCTTCCCATTTCAGAGGCAGGCTGAACAATAAAAGAAATCGGTGTTTCTACTAAATGAGCAAATGGAATATTGTCAAAAACGATCAGTTCAACATCTTTGCCAAGTTTAAGTCCTTTTTCTTTTAAAAATTCCACAACCGTAAGAAAAACCCGATCATTTCCGGCAAACAATGCAGTCGGTCTCACATCTGAAGAAAAAAGTTTATCCAGCTTGCTTTTCATTTCATCAATACTGGATTCAATAATAAAATCATCTTTCACTTTCAAACCCGCATCGATCATAGCTTTTTTGTAGCCTTCCAATCGATCTCGCCGCGTACTTACCGTTAGGGGCTGAACAGCGAAAGCAATGTTTTGATGTCCCTTTTCAATTAAAGATTGAATAGCCTTATAAGTTGACATAAAATTATCGGTTAACACTGAAAAAGCATCAAGATTTTCTACCTTTCGATCGACAAACACAACAGGGTAGCCTTCCTTAATCATGCTCTCATATAAATCATTATTTTGTCCGGTTGGAAAAATAATCAGACCATCGACCTGCTTAGCTCGTAACATCTCAATATATCTTTTTTCTTTTTCTGGATTATCATCGGCATTACACACGATGGCATGCAAATCATATTCTTGGCAAAAGTCCTCGATCGCACGACTAATCTCTGTTGATAAATAGTGCAAAATATTGGCAACGATGATGCCAACCATCGAGGTTCGCTTTTGTTTTAAACTTCTGGCAATAAAATTGGGTTGATAGTCAAGCCTTTCAATAGCTTCTTCAATCTTTTGCTTTGTTTTTTCACCCATGTATTCAAACCGTTTGTTTAAAAATTGCGATACGGTACTTTTAGAGACGCCTGCTTCTTTCGCTACATCAGCCATTGTTACTTTTTCCATATGATCTTCCTCTTTTAATCTGTATCAATGACTTCATTTTAGCGATAAATTCTCCGTTTTTCCAGTTTTAATAATGGAGGATCTGCTTTATCTCCGTGCAAATTGAATCTCTTGCATCAATCTTGTTGCATTTTTTGTTACTTCGAATAAATAGTCAGCCGTTATAGGCCTTTTAGGATTCACCAATGAGGTGCCTACTCCAACAGCAACAGCACCGGCTTGAATATACTCCTTTGCATTTTCTAGGTTAATGCCTCCTGTTGGCATAAGCGGAATATGTGGAAGCGGGCCAGCTATATATTTAAAATACCCTGGACCGACACTACCCGCCGGGAAAACTTTAATCACATCAGCACCTTGTTCATAGGCGTTTAAAATTTCGGTTGAAGTAAATGCACCCGGTACACTAATCACTCCATACCGTTTTGTCATTCGAATCGTTTCCAAGTTGACGGTTGGGGAAAAAATAAATTTTGCCCCTGCCATAATGGCTGCTCTTGCAGTCTCTGGATCTAGAACGGTTCCAGCCCCAACTAACAGCTCCTCCCCAAACACATCAGCTATCTTTTCAATGATCTTTAGTGCCTTCGGAGTTTCCATCGTAATTTCAAGAGCTGTGACACCGCCTTCTTTTAGGGCATTTGCCATTGGGATAATGGACTCAAGTGTGGCCTCTCGAATAACGGCAACCACCGATCGAGTTTTTATTTCCTCCATATTCATAAAAATCTCTCCTCCCTCCCTTTAACAGTCAACAGCTTTAGAGAAATCTCTAAAGCTGTTGCATGCCTTATGCACCTATTGTCATATTTTCGGATTGCATTTGTTTTTTAGCTGATTTTACTGCCAAAACGGTTAAAATGGCTGAAAGTAGTAGAGAAGCAGCCATAAAGATATACGATGCTCCAAATCCTCCTGTTGCTCCATTCAAATAACCTACTACATAAGAACCTACAAACGAACCTAAAGCACCCATACTGTTAATAAGAGCGATCGCTCCACCGGCAACATTTCGCGGAAGGATTTCTGGAATAATGGCAAAGAACGGACCATATGGAGCATACATTGCACCGCCGGCTATGATTAATAAAATATAGGATATCCAAAAGTGATTGGTTCCAAGAACGTAAGAAATATAAAAGGCTACTGCTCCAAGTAATAGAAACGGCCAGACAAAGACATTACGGTTTAATGTTTTATCAGAGAAGTAGGAAGCAACTAGCATTAAGATGACAGCCAAGATATATGGAACCGATGACAACCAGCCCGTTTCGACAATTCCCATATTTGGCGCTGCTTTAATAATAGAAGGCAGCCACATAACAAATCCATAAACTCCGATGCTCCATAGCGCATATTGAATGCTTAACAAAATAACGGGCTTAGATTTAAACGCTTCACGATAATTCTTTACAGGCTTTAACCCCTGTTGCTCTTTTTCTAACTGTTGTTCTAAGTCGCTTCTTTCTTGGCTTGTTAACCATTTTGCTTGTTTCGGTTTATCATCCACTAACTTCCACCAGAAAAACGCCCAAACAATCGCAGGAATACCTTCGAAAATAAACATCCATCTCCAGCCTACTGAATTAACTAAATAACCAGAAACGATAGACATCCATAAAACCGTTGCCGGGTTACCTAAAATCAAGAATGTGTTCGCACGAGAACGTTCTGCTTTCGTGAACCAGTGACTTAAGAAGATGAGCATTGCAGGCATAACGGCACTTTCGACTACACCAAGGGAAAATCGAACGAGGAATAATAATTTTATATTCGTGATAAGACCTGTTACAGAAGCCAATGCCCCCCATAAAATCAAAGACCAAAAAATCAGCTTTTTTGCACTCTTTTTTTCCGCATAATGAGCACCAGGAACCTGGAAAAAGAAATAGCCCAAGAAGAAAAGCGAACCTAGTAATGAGGAAGTGCCTGGTGTAATATTTAAATCTTTCGCCATTCCCGCTGCAGCACCGAAACCATAGTTGGCGCGGTCAAGATAAGCTAGACTGTATGTGATAAATGCAATAGGAATTAACCGGATCCATCTTTGTCGAGCAAGCGTTTGTTTCATGCTATTTCACTCCCTTTAAGTTTTCTTCAATATATTTGTGCAACTGAATGAGGGTTGGATATCCATCGTTGTCACCTGGTGATTGAACAGCTAAAGAGCCAATCGCATTCCCCCTTAAAACAGCATCTCGTATTGAAAAGTTTTCCAACAATCCGCTAATGACACCAACCGCAAAGCCGTCGCCAGCTCCAACCGTATCGATCACTTCTTTCACCTTAAACCCTGGAACCACCCCTTCTTCTAAAGTCGTTTTATAAAAGGCTCCTTCTTCACCAAGCTTAATTACCACAAGCTCCACACCCTTTTCTAAATAAAAAGAAGCAATATCACGTGGGTTCTTAAAGCCAGTCAGCACCTCTCCCTCAACCATTCCCGGTAGCACATAGTTTGCTTGAAAGGCGACAGCATTGATTTGTTCCACCATTTCCGCCCTTGATGCCCAGAGGGATGGCCTCAAATTCGGATCAAACGAGATGCTTTTTCCCTTATTTTTCATTAAAGCCAAGGCGTGTTTGGCATAGGATCTTGCCTGTTCTGAAATGGCTAGTGGAATTCCTGTCATATGCAGGTGTCTAGCAGATTGAAAATACCCTTCGTTGAAATCGGAAATTTGAATGTGACTTGCTGCCGAACCTTTTCGGAAATATTGAACCTCTGGGTCACCCTTCACCACTTTTGACTTCAGTTGAATTCCAGTCGGATAATGGTCATCAATTGATACCTGTTCAATATCAACATTTTCATTTTTAAGCCGTTCGATAATAAAACTTCCAAAAGCATCATTTCCTACTTTACTCACCCAACCAACCCGAAGCCCGAGCCTAGCAAGGCCAATGGCAACATTGGTTTCCGCGCCAGCAAGCTCAAGGGTAAATTGTTTGTTTTCGTGCAGGAGGCCAGGCTGATTGGCCATAAACATCGCCATCGCTTCGCCAAAAGTAATCACATCTAGCTGTTTCATTTGATCTCCTCGCTTTCACTTGCCAATTCTGAGATGAGTTCGATGTAGTCTTTTGTTTTCTCTTTCTGCTCAATTGGAAATTCAAGCGCTTTCACCATCGTATGCGGAAAACTCCTCATGACCGTTTTCCAGCTATGGTTTCCATCCTTTTGAATTGGTACGGTGACCAGTCCATCCATCACTTGTTTTAAATGGAGATAAAGGACGTAGGGGGAGAGTTTATCGAGAGCATCCTCTACACTTTGGCCAGAATAATACCAATTACCAGCATCAAAGGTCATTTTAACGGAAACACTATATTCGGTAACGGTTTCAAAAAACGATTTCAATTGGATAACACTGCCTCCAAAGGATGTTTGGTCATTTTCAACCAACAACTGAAGATCGGTATGTTGGTATAAGAAATCTGTAAGTTCACTGATGTTTGAAGCATCTTTCTTAAAGTATCCCAGTGAAACCTTGACCCACTTTGCCCCCAGCATCGTCGCCTCTCGAAAGACGTCTGTCAATTCTTTAGTAT
>JAKACS010000663.1 GCA_021821235.1 Bacillota bacterium | reverse complement strand
CTCGATAATTTTTTCAAAAAAATTTTCTTCAATCGGAAACCCAATTTTCCTTGCGACAGCAATCGATTCTTTGCAACTTTTTACCGCTAATCTGTACAGTTCCTCAGACTCGTAAATTGCACCTACTTTTGTTTCTGTCAACGCTGTCAACGGATTGAATGTAATATTCCAAAATAGCTTTTTCCATTTTGTTTCTAACACATTGGTTGAAAAAATAGTTTTGATGCCGCAAGCATTGAAAAGGTTTACGATATTCTTCGCTTTTGTTAATGACTTATCATCAAGTGCACCGATTACTAAACGCGGATGTAATCCAATTTGCCTTACGACCCCAGGCTCCGTTACTTCAGCTTGAATGTATGTTGCAGCTGCAAATACCCGCTGTTGGCCAAATACTTCAGCGAGAATTTCCTCATTGTCCACGCCATTTTGCAACGTCAAGATCAAACAATCTTTTTTTAAAAAAGGCATAAATTGTTCGGCAACTTCTCTTGTGGCATTCGATTTCACACAAAACAGAAGAAGATCGACATCAGAAAAATTTTTAAAGCAACCGGTGAAATTACCTTCAACATGAAAGCTTGCCGCGTCACCTTGCACCGTTAGCCCGCTTACCTTCAATTTTTCTAACGTTTTCTTTCTTGCCAAAAAAAGGACTTTGTGGCCAGCTCTTTGTAATTGTCCGCCAAAATATCCGCCAACAGCACCGGTCCCTGCTACACCAATTTCCAAGTAAAATCCATCCTTTACAGAAGACTATGTAATGCAATATGGGTGAAAAGGGAAAAAAATTCACTTTTCACCCCATCTTTGTGCCGGCCTTAAATGTCATACACTTTATAGAAGACCTCGCCTTTTAGCGTTTCTTTCCCATGCTGGTTTTCGGCTTTAACCGCAAATTTCAAGCCTTCTTGATTTTTTTCCTTTACTGTTGCTTTTAACGTGATAACGTCATTCAAAAAGACCATGCCTTTAAAGCGAATTGAATAATCCTGAATGAATCCTTCCTCATAAAAGCGGGTAAACAGTTTTGTCAAGTTGCCCATCGTCCACATTCCGTGTGCAATAATTCCGGGAAGTCCAGCGTTTTTTGCTTCTTCATCAATGGTATGAATCGGATTATAGTCACCTGAGGCGCCTGCGTACTTGATCAGATCTATCCTTGAAACGGGCTCAAGGCTGATATCTGCCAAAGATTCATCAACTTCCAAGTTTTTGAGCGTGCTCATGAAGTCGTCACCTTCCTTACCGCTTCACTGATAATGACCGTTTGTTTTGATGAGAAAATGGTGTTTCCTTCTAAATCCTCGCCAATTGCTTCAATCACAAGAAAGCCCATTTCACCGAAATTCCCTTTTTTCTCAAAATAGTCCTTTACAACAGAGTAGCAGCGAATTTCTTCCCCAACAACGAGCGGCCGTTCATAATGATAGGTTTGCTCTCCGTGGATAAGTCCTTTTTTGGGTAAGTTTAGTCCTTCGATTACCCCATAATCAAAAACGCGCGGGAAGGTCGGCGGAGCGATATTTTTCCCGAAACGTGACTTCTTTCCCGTTTCTTCATCAAAATAAATCGGATGCAGGTCACCGATTGCTTCGGCAAATTTTTTAACCGCACCGCGTTCTACAATGTTTTTAACCTTCTCCGATTGTTTTCCGATCTGATCTTTAAACAATGGAATGTCCCTCCTGTTAATTTTTTGGCCCGCCGGCAACGTAGATAACCTGCCCATTTACGAAAGACGATTTTTCATCGGCAAAAAAGGCTACGGCATTGGCGATGTCTGCCGGTTTTCCGCTTCGTCCGACCGGGATTTTCGCTACACTTGCTTGAATCAATTCATCAAAAGAGATGCCAATTCGCTCTGCTGTTGCTTTTGTCATATCGGTTTCAATAAACCCCGGAGCAACCGCATTTGCCGTTATTCCGTATTTCCCAAGTTCAATTGCTAGCGTTTTGGTAAATCCCTGCAAGCCGGCTTTGGCTGTTGCATAGTTTGCCTGCCCCCGATTCCCTAATGCAGAAGTGGACGAAATATTAATAATCCGGCCGTATTTCTGCTCGACCATCTGTTTTTGAACTGCACGCGCTGCATTAAATGATCCCTTTAAATGCACATCCATTACCGCCTGCCAGTCGGAATCAGTCATTTTAAATAGAAGATTATCGCGGATTACGCCTGCGTTGTTGACCAAAATATCGACAGAACCAAAAGCATCAACAGCTTCTTTGACAGCGGTTTCAACTTGTTTGGCATCGACAACATTGGCAACCTTTGAATAGACTTCATAGCCTTTTTCTTTTAATTCACTTGTCGTTTCACTTAACGCTTCCTCATTTAAATCGATAAAAGCAACTTTCGCACCTTCCTCGGCAAACAACTCAACAATCCCTTTGCCAATCCCGCGGCTTCCGCCCGTTACAAACGCAACCCTTCCAGCAAATCTTCCAGCCATTCTTCATTCCTCCCAAATTTTTTTAGGTAACGCTTTCAAAATTGTTACTAGCTAATCAGAATTTATTTCTTCACTTTGAAAACCGTCTAGCTCCAGCAATCTGCACTTTTCTTATAAACCTTGCCCAATTTTTACATGGCCTTTGATTAAGTTACGGGCAATGATCATCCGTTGAATTTCATCGGTGCCATCGTAAATTCTCCACAATCTTGCCTCGCGATACCAGCGCTCAATCGGAAGTTCTCTTGTATAGCCCATGCCGCCATGGATTTGCAGAACTCTGTCGACTACACGGTTGCCCATATTCGCTCCATAAAGTTTTGCCATTGAAGCCAAATGGCGATTGTCTTCGCCCTGATCAAGGGTGAAAGCGGCATTTAGCACCAGCCATCTTGCAGC
>JAKACS010000662.1 GCA_021821235.1 Bacillota bacterium | reverse complement strand
CGTTGATTATTTGGCACAAGGAATCACCACCTATGTCAACCGCCGGGGAACAGCAGCAAGAGATGCGCGGATTGAATGGGCGTTAGGCTTAATGAATGAAGGCAATACGATTTCTGAAAATACAACCAACCTCGTTGGCGACGGTTCCAGCGGTGATACAAAAACCGTAGTTGTCGGCCGCGGCGAGCAAATCCAGAACTTCACAACTAAAGTTGTTCATTTTGGCAAGTATACAGAGGGAACGATTTTAAAACACGGTGTAATGAAAGACAGTGCCACTACCGTTTTTAACGGAATTGGCAAAATTGAGCACGGTGCCTCGAAGTCGAATGCAGAACAAGAGTCACGCGTGTTGATGCTTAGCGAAAAAGCACGCGGCGATGCCAATCCAATTCTATTAATTGACGAAGACGATGTCATGGCAGGACACGCGGCATCAGTTGGCCGTGTTGATCCAGTACAGCTTTATTATTTAATGAGCCGCGGAATTAAGAAAGCTGAAGCAGAGCGCTTGATTATTCATGGTTTCCTTGCTCCAGTTGTAAACCAGCTTCCGATTGAAGGTGTGAAAAAGCAATTAACGGAAGTCATTGAAAGGAAAGTCCGATAATGGATATCAAAACGATTCGTCAATATTTTCCGATTTTAAACCAGGAAGTCAATGGCAATCCATTAGTTTATCTCGATAGTTCAGCAACATCGCAAAAACCGGTTCAAGTAATTGAAACGCTGGAAAATTATTATAAACAAGACAATTCGAACGTTCACCGCGGTGTGCACACATTAGGTACAAGAGCAACCGATGCCTATGAAGGCGCACGGGAAAAGGTTCGCAAATTTATCAACGCTAAATCGATGCAGGAAGTAATTTTTACAAGAGGAACAACGACTTCTCTCAACTGGGTTGCTCAAAGTTATGGACGAGAAAATTTAAAGGCAGGCGATGAAATCGTTATAACCTATATGGAGCACCATAGCAATATTATCCCGTGGCAGCAAGTGGCCAAACGAACAGGTGCCCAGCTGAAATATATTCCGCTGCAGGAAGATGGAACGCTATCCATGGAGGATGTCCGGGCAACGGTGACGTCGAATACAAAAATTGTCTCTGTTATGCAGGTGTCAAACGTACTTGGCACAATCAATCCTGTTAAAGAAATTGCAAAAGTCGCCCATGAAAATGGTGCGATCATGGTGGTAGACGGCGCCCAAAGTGCACCACATATGAAAATCGATGTTCAAGATTTGGATTGTGATTTTCTCGCATTTTCAGGCCATAAAATGGTTGGACCAACCGGAATTGGCGTTTTATATGGTAAAAAGGAATTGCTTGAAAAAATGGAGCCGGTTGAATTTGGCGGTGAGATGATTGACTTTGTTCAATTGCATGATTCCACATGGAAGGAGCTTCCTTGGAAGTTTGAAGGCGGCACACCAATTATTGCGGGTGCCATTGGACTTGGTGCGGCAATTGACTTTTTAAATCAAGTCGGTCTTGATGTGATTGCTGATCATGAGCATAAACTGACAGCTTATGCATTTGAACAATTAAAGGCAGTTGAGGGGATAACGATTTACGGTCCGCAAGACCCGGCGAAACGAGCAGGACTCATTACATTTAATCTTGCAGATGTCCATCCGCATGATGTGGCGACTGTTTTAGACGCGGAAGGTGTGGCAGTTCGCGCCGGCCATCACTGTGCCCAGCCTTTAATGAAATGGCTGAAAGCATCGGCAACGGCGCGTGCCAGCTTCTACCTTTACAACACGGAAGAAGAGATTGATAAGCTAGTCGCAGCGCTTATCAAAACGAAGGAGTATTTTAGCGATGTCTTCTAATAATTTAGATGCGCTTTATCGTCAGGTGATTATGGATCATTACAAAAACCCGCGCAACAAAGGGGTTTTGGAAGAAGGCAGCCTTACGGTAAACATGAATAATCCTACTTGCGGCGACCGGATTCAATTAACGATGAAAATTGAAGAGGGTACAGTCGTGGATGCGAAGTTTGAAGGCGAAGGCTGTTCGATTTCGATGTCGTCTGCTTCGATGATGACGCAAGCAATCAAAGGGAAAAAATTGGCTGATGCCTTGAAGCTTTCAAAAGTTTTTTCCGATATGATGCAGGGAAAAGAATATGATGAAGAAGATCTTGATTTGGGGGATATTGAAGCATTGCAAGGGGTATCGAAATTCCCGGCGCGTATCAAATGTGCAACACTAGCCTGGAAAGCGATGGAAAAGGGATTAAGTGAACAGGAATGAATAAAATTTGCCAATTGGCAGCCTTTGGACGTTCATAAAGCCTAGTTGACTATATGTTTTATGGATACTAAAAAAATTGACAAGCGTGACGGAGACTGGCCAGCCGCCAGTCTGAACGCCCGCGCTTTTTCATATTAGAATGGAGGAATACGACGATGGCGAAAAAAATGCCTGAAATCGGTGATTATAAATACGGGTTTGCCGATCGAGACGTTTCCATTTTCCGATCAAAACGCGGTTTAACACGTGAAATTGTTGAGGAAATTTCAAAAATGAAGGAAGAACCACAGTGGATGCTGGACTTCCGGTTGAAATCACTGGAATATTTTTATAGTATGCCAATGCCGCAATGGGGCGGAGATTTGTCCTCATTAAATTTTGACGAAATTACTTATTATGTAAAACCGTCTGAAAAATCGGAGAAATCATGGGATGAAGTTCCCGAAGAAATCAAGGCAACTTTCGATAAGCTTGGGATTCCAGAAGCAGAGCAAAAGTATCTTGCCGGCGTTTCCGCACAATATGAATCTGAAGTGGTTTACCACAACATGAAAGAAGATCTTGAAGCAATGGGAATCGTTTTTAAAGAT
>JAKACS010000661.1 GCA_021821235.1 Bacillota bacterium | reverse complement strand
GATTGATCTCCAAGCATCTCGTCTGCTGAATATCGCTTCCCTTTTACAAACAGTTCACATGTTTCATTTATCTTGCCAATTTCCTCCAGCACAGCATCAACAGGACTTGTTACGATTGCGGAATCAGCGTGAACTTCCCTGGCACCTGCTTTTAGTTTTCGGATAAAAAGATCATGTAATGTTGGGAATTCTCCCAGTGCTTTTTCCATTTCATCAAGATTTAAATGATACAGCTTGGCAAAGGAAGGCACGATAATCTTACTTATAGGCGAGCGGGCAAAACGCTTGAGCAGCAAAGACGTCCAGCGCCCATTCGTCAGCTCGATCAGCGTGCGGTATAAAGGTTCAATCAATGTACTTACCCCCAAAAAGTGTAAAAATACTCTTTACGAACTAGCATAAAACGCTTAAAATATAATAATATAAATGTAAACTTAAGAAAATTTATGTCCATCCTGCCTGCACATAAGGAGTTGAGGATTCATTGTTTATATTAGAAGTTTTTGATCAAACGTTAAAAAAATTAAAGTCGCAAACCGCCAATTTGATTACATTAACCAATTTGTCTTTAGGTGGCTTTGCTATTGTTTTTGGTCTTCACGGCAATTTGCGGTTAAGCCTGCTGCTTATTTTCACAGCAGCTCTTGCCGATCGTTTTGATGGAATGGTCGCAAGAAAATTCAACATTGAGTCAGACTTGGGAAAGCAATTGGATTCCATGAGTGATATTATATCATTTGGTGTGGCTCCTGCACTATTGTTATACGAAGGAATTTTACACGAATTTGGCGGCCCGGGAACCTTTTTTACTGTCTTTTATATCGGCTGCGGCGCTTTCCGGCTCGCCCGCTTTAATATTTCGGAAAGCACTGGATACTTTACCGGCCTGCCAATTACAGCTGCCGGCGTTCTTGCCACTTTAAGCTTTTTCGCGATTCCATATTTTCCGCCGCAGACATTTTTATTCCTAATCATGATTCTATCCTTCCTAATGGTCGCTTCCTTTAAACTGAAAAAAATTTAATAGAAGAAAAAGCAGTGGTTTTAAGAACCGCTGCTTTTTCATGGGCTACTTATTCGCTGTTAATCGTAAAAATTCGTCAATGTCATCAATACACAATCCAACTGCTTTCTCCCAGAAATCTTTCCCGGTAAGATCTGCATCAAGATGCTTTGCCGCAAGATCTTCAACTGTCATTGAAGCTGTGTCCTTTAGCAATGCAATGTATTTTTCTTCGTATTCTTTGCCTGTTTTTAGTGCCTGTGCATAAATGCCAAGGGAAAACAAATACCCAAACGTATAGGGGAAGTTATAGAACGGGACATCCGTGATAAAGAAGTGGAGCTTTGATGCCCAAAACAACGGATGATATTCCTGCAACGCACCGGCATACGCTTCCTTTTCAGCCGCCAGCATCAGCTCATTTAAGCGCTGCATCGGGACAATCCCTTGCTTTCTTTCCTCATAAAACCTTGTTTCGAATAAAAAGCGGGCATGAATATTCATCAGCAATGCAACCGTCCGCTGAATCTTGTCATCAAGCAGTGCAAGCTTCTCGGCTTCAGTTTGCGCGACGTTTACAGCAGCATCAGAGACAATCATTTCAGCAAAAGTAGATGCCGTTTCCGCAACATTCATGGCATAGTTGCGGTTCAAATAATGCACGCCTTGCATCGCATAAGAATGATAGCCGTGGCCAAGTTCATGTGCCAGTGTTGACACATTTGCCGGCGTACCAGAATAGGTCATAAAAATGCGCGATTGGCCGCTCTCGGGAAAATAGGTACAAAAGCCACCTGGTGCTTTCCCTGGGCGATCTTCAGCCTCAACCCAATTCTCTCTAAAAGCTTTTTCAGCGAATGCTGCGAGCTTGCCGCCAAACTGAGAAAACTGCTTCAAAATAAATTCTGCGCCTTGCTGATAGGAAATTTTTTCAGTTGTCTTCCCAAGCGGTGCATCAAGGTCAAACCAGCTCAATTTTTCAATTCCCAACAGTTTGGCTTTGCGGTTCAAATAATCAACGAGCGGCTGTTTGTTTTCAGAAATGACTTTCCACATAGTATCAAGCGTTTGTTTTTTCATCCGGCTGATTCTTAGCGGCTCATGCAAAACATCTTTCCAGCCTCTTTGCTCATATACTTTTAATCGGAAGCCAGCCAAATGATTTAACGTCTTTGCCAAATAATCACTTTGTTCAAACCACTTCTTTTCCCAATCTTTAAAAACAGCTTGCCGAACCGCACGATTAGGATTCGAAAATTGATTAAACGCCTGGCCGACGGAAAGCTGTTTAACCTCCCCATTTTCAGTGAATGGAATCGTGATTTTTCCAACGATTAAATCATACATTTGTCCCCAGCTATGATAGCCGTCAACTCCTAAAACATTGATAATCGCTTCTTCTTTATCAGACAACTTTTCTTTTGCAAGTTCCCGCCGTTCGGATAAAACAAAGGAAAGCTCCGCCAATTCCTGACCGGACAGCAGCTGGCTCCAGGCATCATTTTCAATCAGCGTAAGAAGCTGGTCGAAGGCGGTAAGCGCTGTTTGAAAATCGGCCCGCAAGCCGGAAAGTTCAGCTTCAAGCTGCTGTGCGTTACGGTCAGCCGTATTTTGCGCTTGAAGGCAGCCGACAAACGCACCTGCCTGCCGCAATTTTTTTGCTGTTTTTTCAAATGCTGCAAGGATTTGTAGTAGATTGCGGCGGTCGTTCTCCAAGTTCCCCGGGTTCCATTGCTGAACTTTTGTTTGAAACAGATGAATCAGCTGTTTTGTTTCAGCTAAATGATCAGCAAATTTAGCCGAATTACTTCCTCCTTCGAACAAGATGTCTAAATCCCATACATATGTATAGTCTGTTTTTACCATCATTCTTC
>JAKACS010000660.1 GCA_021821235.1 Bacillota bacterium | reverse complement strand
CTTGGAATCGTTGGTGAAAGCGGCTGCGGCAAATCGACAACAGGGAGACTGTTAATGCGGCTTATTGAAGCTAGTGACGGGAAAATTGTTTTTGAAGATAAAGAGATTACCCGTATGTCGAAGTCGGAATTACGCAGAACTCGCAGAGATATTCAAATGGTATTCCAAGACCCTTATGCTTCGCTAAACCCAAGGCACTCGATTGAACAAATTCTTGAAGAGCCCCTGATTGTTCATGGAATTGGCACAAAAGAAGAACGCCGGAAGCAAGTGAGGGAAATGCTTGAGGTTGTCGGCTTAAGCAGCTATCACGCGAAAAGATATCCCCACCAATTCAGCGGTGGACAGCGGCAGCGGATCGGAATCGCCAAAGCATTAATGACAAGACCAAAGCTCATTATAGCCGACGAGCCTGTTTCCGCACTTGATGTTTCGATCCAGGCGCAGGTTCTTAATTTGATGAAGGATATTCAAAAGGAATTTGGCCTTACCTATATTTTTATCGCGCATGACTTAGGTGTCGTTCGCCACATCAGTGACCGTGTCGGCGTCATGTATTTAGGAAGATTAATTGAACTGGCTGACAGTGAAGAACTCTATGAAAATCCGAAACACCCTTACACTCAGGCGCTCCTATCCGCGGTTCCAATCCCCGATCCTGACATTAAAAGGGAAAGAATGTTGATTCAAGGGGAGCTTCCAAGTCCAGCAAACCCGCCAACCGGCTGTGCATTTCATACAAGATGCATAGAGTGTATGGATATTTGTAAGACAACGAGGCCACAAGAGCATAACCTTAACGGTCATTCTGTGGCATGCCACTTGTATAACAAGTAAAATGCCCAACGATGATAAATAAACCAAACAAAAAATGGGGGGAAACTTATGAAAAAAACCATTCAATTGCTGGTATTTGCCATTCTAGCCATCAGCGTCGTTCTTGCTGGTTGCAGTCAATCCAGCAAAACGTCAAACAATGGCGCTTCAAACTCAAGCGGCACTTCGAAAAAAGATACGCTCGTATACGGCCGCGGCGGTGATTCTACGTCACTTGACCCAATTACTTCAACTGAAGGAGAAACGTTTAAGGTTACGAAAAATATCTTTGAAACCCTAGTAAACTATGGCGATCAAGATACAACATTAAAACCGGGTCTTGCTGAAAAATGGGATGTTTCACCGGATAGCTTGACTTACACATTCTATCTTCGTAAGGGAGTCAAATTCCAGGATGGCACAGATTTCAACGCAGATGCTGTTGTGTTTAACTTTGATCGCTGGATGAACGGCGATGAGAAGCAATTCCCTTATTACACGATGTTTGGCGGCTATAAAAAAGATGAAGGACATGTTATTAAAGAAGTGAAAGCGGTAGATCCATATACAGTTCAGTTTGTCTTAAAGCGGCCGCAGGCTCCTTTCCTTAAAAACTTGGCGATGTCTGCATTTGGAATTGCCAGCCCAACAGCTGTTAAGAAATATGGCGATAAATTTAGAGAAAATCCAGTTGGCACCGGGCCATTTAAGTTCGTAGAATGGAAACAAAATGACCGGATTACGATTGAGAAAAATCCTGATTACTGGCAAAAGGGTCTTCCAAAGCTAAACAAAGTCATTTTCCGTGTTATTCCTGAAAACACAGCAAGATTAAATGCTTTAGCAAATGGAGAAATCGATGTAATGGATGGTCTAAACAATTCAGATGAAGCCACAGTCAAGTCGAATCCAAAGCTTCAAGTAATTAAACGGCCATCAATGAATATCGGCTATTTAGGATTTACCGTAACGCGCAAACCATTTGATAACAAGCTAGTCCGTCAGGCATTAAACTATGCTGTAGACAAAAATGCAATCATTAAAGCATTCTACGGCGGTCAGGCAGTTGCTGCGAAAAACCCAATGCCGCCATCCATTGAAGGATATAACGATGCCATCCAAGCCTATCCATATGATTTGGAAAAAGCTAAGCAATTGTTGGCGCAAGCCGGCTATCCAAACGGTTTCAGCATGGACTTATGGGCGATGCCAGTAGCACGCCCGTATATGCCTGAAGGAATGAAGGTAGCAGAAGTCATTCAGGCAAGTTTTGCAAAAATCGGCGTGAAGGCAAACATAAAAACAGTTGACTGGGCCACTTATTTGCAAAATGCTGCAAAAGGTGAATTTGATGCTTATATGCTAGGCTGGACGGGTGATAATGGCGACGCGGATAACTTTATCTATACGTTGTTGGACAAAGATAGCATTGGAGCAAACAACTATTCGCAATACAGCAATGATCAGCTGCATGAAATTTTACTAAAAGCACAGTCTGAAACGGATCAAGCGAAGCGGAATGATCTTTACAAGCAAGCGCAAGAAATCATTCATGAGGATGCTCCTTGGGTTCCACTTGTACACTCAACACCGCTTTTGGCAGCATCAAAAGATGTTGTAAATTATTTGCCGCATCCGACTGGATCAGATCTCTTGAGCAAAGTAGAATTTAAAAATTAACGTTTTAAAAGGGGAGGGGAAATTTCCCTCCCTTTTTACACTTCAAAACTTTAAGGATTATTTTTT
This sequence comes from Bacillota bacterium, assembly GCA_021821235.1. The sequence continues at coordinate 317 of JAKACS010000660.1, read as the reverse complement.
TAAAAAAGAGGTGAGCAGCTTGTTAACTTATTCAGTCCGCCGTGTGCTTGCATTAATCCCTGTATTAATTGGAATGACACTCGTTGTTTTTTCGATTATTCATGCAATCCCTGGAAATCCGGCTCAAGTCATTCTTGGCCAAAGGGCAACAAAAGAAGCAGTGGCAGCACTAACACAGCAATTAGGGTTGGACAATCCTTGGTACATACAATATTTTGACTATGTAAAGGCACTCCTTCACGGTGATCTAGGCATTTCCTTACGGACAAGGGGGCCGATTAACCAAGAAATTTGGCCATACTTGGCAGCAACGCTGG
>JAKACS010000659.1 GCA_021821235.1 Bacillota bacterium | reverse complement strand
TATCAAACCAGTGATTTGAATTGGATTTTTCTTGTAAAAAGTCTTCGTTCGGCAGGATTATCCATTGAGTCATTGATTGAATTCGCTTCACTTGCGAGGCTTAGTGAAACACAAAATGTGGAGGAAGCTCAAAAACAAATATTGGTTGACCAGTTAGAGGAAATTGAAAAAAATATAGAGAAAATGAAAGAAGTTCGCTCCCTCTTACAATATAAGATTGACACCTATGATGTTCATATGAGGAAGTTCAAAAGTGGTGAATTGACGGAAGATAAAGTGGAGAAGTTATGGGAGATGGAACATTTCAAAAAGGGCGAATAAATTTCTTGCTATAGAGTTGACTTCATAGTTTATAGTAGCTTATGTAATAAGTGATTAGGAGGCGGAAAGAATGAAAACTGTTCAAGTTAATAATGGAGTTGAAATACCAATTTTAGGTTTTGGAGTGTACCAAATCCCAGCAGAAAAAACAGAACAAGCGGTGATTGATGCTATCAAAGCTGGATATCGTCATATTGATACTGCACAATCATATATGAATGAAACGGAAGTCGGATTAGGAATTAAAAATTCAGGTATTGCTCGTGAAGAGCTTTTCATTACAACGAAGATATGGATTGAAAATGTATCGTATAATGGCGTAATGAGTTCTTTTCAAGGTTCACTTAATCGTCTTGGTATAGACTATGTTGACTTATTGCTTATACACCAGCCTTATAATGATGTTTATGGTGCATGGAGAGCTATGGAGGAACTTCAAAAAGAAGGGAAAATACGTGCTATTGGTATTTCCAATTTTGCGGTTGACCGAGCAGTAGATTTATCATTATTCAACGAAGTGACTCCAGCTATCAACCAAATTGAGATTAACCCGTTCAACCAACAAACAGAAGCTATTGAGGCGTTAAAAGCAGAAGGGATTTGTCTTGAAGCATGGGCCCCTTTTGCAGAAGGGAAAAATGAAATTTTTCAAAATGAAATACTTAGTGAAATAGGTAAGAAATATAATAAGTCAGTTGCACAAGTTATTTTACGTTGGCTCGTGGAGCAAGAAATTGTAGTCTTAGCAAAAACGACAAATCCAGAACGTATGGCAGAAAACATTGATGTCTTTGACTTCAGCTTAACTGATGAAGACAAAACAGCTATTGCGACCTTAAATATTGGAGAAAGCCAGTTCTTCTCACATGCTGACCCAAATATGATTAAGATGTTAGCCGAAAGAAAATTAGGTTTATAAGAGAAATTCCTTTATAAAGATAGGTTAGCGGTTATAACAAGTACACAGCAATTATGTTGGAATCAAATAAGACCGAGTGTTGTTTAAAAAACATTCTGAAATAAAAGACAGTGGGAAACGAATGCTTCCCACTGTCTTTTTCGTTATTTAGCTGGTGTTTTCATTAATCGTTTTGGAAATTTGATTGAGTTATTTTCGATAACAAATGTTGAGCCTAAAAGCAATACACCACCAAGCATTTGAACAAATGTCATTGGCTCTTGCAAGACAACAGCAGAAATCAATAATGATGTGATTGGGTCTATATAACTTAATGAAGCGATACTCTGCCCTTTTAATTTCTGCACCACGGTTCTTCTTCAGTAAGGGCAACTCGCTGTGGAAAATCGGAGAGAGAGAAAATCGCATCCTCTAATGCATCCACTAGATGTAGTGCTGCATCCGGGGCTTTTAGTTCAGAAGCAATGTAGCGTGTGATTTCCTGCATCTGTTCTTCTGCCTGAGCGGTAATTTTTACAGCGTAGGTTTCAGCCATCGTTTTATTACTCCCGTCTTAAGTCGGCAAATACATCGGCTGCAGGACGAGAACGGTTCGCTTTTGCATCTTCAAACCCAGCTTGCATCATGGCATCGAATTGTGCTGCATCCATTTCATCGAGAGCAATCGGTGCAGTGGGAACGGACAGAGAGAAAGGGATGCTCTTTGTCATGATTATTTGTTTGTAAAGCATATTGATGACAACAGAAGCAGGCACTCCCAATTGAGACATAATCGCTTCAGCTTTTTCTTTTATTTCAGGTTCAACACGCGCAAGGACATTTGCGGTTTTAGCTGCCATAAATCATTCCACCTTTCCTTTTTCTTTATTGTATTCTTTTGTATAACGGTTAGCAATACAAAACCAAAACTTCCACAAGAAGGAGTAGGGGCGGTCTGAATCTTTATAAGCCAAAACCTTAAAGACCGGCGCCCCCTTCCGTGTGAAAAATCGCAGAATTAATAAGGGGGGATACCCAAGAACCCCTGGAAAACTGGAAAAAGAATAAAAAATAACGAAAGTGCCGTAAGATGGGAAGTTCAAATCCCTTTCTTTAACGACACCTTTGCTGAATTATTGCCAAAAAGGCTGTAAAACAACTGCTCAAATGCAGGAGTTTGCAGTCTTTTTTCTTTTACATTTAGGAGAAGGGATGTGAAGCAATGAAGGATTTTCAAGCAAAACAAATACGAGAACTGCGTATGCGAGGAGTCGGATACCGCGCCATTGCTTCGGTTGTAGGACTTTCACGAGATATTGTTCGTAATTACTGCAAAAGCCACGGTCTTGATGGTTATGCCAATGAGTTATCCGTGAATATGAAAGAACAAATGCAGCAAGGCAGGGTCTGTTTGTGCTGCAGTAAAGAAGTCAAACAACCGAAAACAGGACGAAGACGGAAATTCTGCTCAGACACCTGTAGACGAGAATGGTGGTCGGCACATCCAGAAGTCATTAATAAAAGGGAGACCGCTTTTTATAAAAAAACTTGTACCTATTGTGGTAAATCGTTCACGGTCTATGGAAATCAGAACCGAAAATACTGCTCGTATGAATAGTAGAAAATGACCCATTCCTAAGAATGGATTATTTTTATAAACAGTCA
>JAKACS010000658.1 GCA_021821235.1 Bacillota bacterium | reverse complement strand
GCGAACAGCTTTCGGGTTGCCAATCATTTCAGCGATTTGGGCATAACTTCGAATTTCCCCGTACGGAATCGTTTGCAACGCCTGCCAGACGCGTTTGCGAAAATCAGTACCATCGATGGCAAGCGGTAAATCAAAATCTTTTCGCTGACCCTTAAAATATTCCTCCAACTGCACAATCGCTTCTGAACAAATCTCGTTCGCGCCTTCTTGTATCTCTGGATTTTCCGCTAATAACCGCTCCCAATCCTCTTCAAAAATTTCCACTCTCGTGATTCCCATCTCATTGGCCACAACGCGGATTGTTCCAAGTGGGGATTCGTATGCCGCATAACTAGTTCCCATTTGCACATTCACTCCAAATCCATTTTTTAAGCAGCGGCAGCTGAACGATCTTTCCAAAGCAAAAAAGTATAAAATAGCATGGAAAAAAGAACCGAAAACGCTGCAGCAATATAAATACTACGATAACCAAGAAAATTACCAATTTGCCCAAAAACCATGGCTCCGACCCCAACACCAAGATCAAAAAACGAGAAAAAAGTTGCGTTGGCCATTCCTTTTCGGTTGGTTGCTGCCTTTTCAATCGCCCATGCCTGCAATGCCGGCTGAACCGTCCCAAAGCCAAGACCGTACAATAAAGCAGCCACATACAATACGGTACTGTTTGGAAGCCATGCCAGCAAAAACATCGCTGCTAAAATTAAAACTGTTCCTGGGAGAAATACAGCTTGATGTCCCTTGCGATCATACAATTGACCCGCGAACGTCCTTGTCAACAGTAATGCCACTGCATAGAGTAAAAAGTACCACTGGATTCCCGACACTTGTTTTTGTGCTGTGTACAATGGCAGGAAAGAAGCAATACCACCGAATGTAACGGTAATAAAAAAGAGCAGGAAGGACGGCTTTAATGCACTTTTTTCATAAAAATCCCTTTTCATCTCAACCGTTTTGTCAGGCCTTTGTTCAATTTTTTTAAATTTAATTTTCGATGACAGCAGAAGCGCAATAAGCCCTAAGAATGCACTAATGAGGAAAAAGATGCTAAATGGCAGCTTGGACGTTAGGGCTAGACCGAGCGAGGGTCCAAAGGCAAGCGCCAGATTCCCTGACAATCCAAAATACCCCATTCCTTCCCCCCGTCTGCTTGGGGGAATAAGGTCTGTTGCAATTGTACCGGATGCGGTTGTTGAAAAACCCCAGCCAACGCCTTGAACAATCCGCATCATGAACAAAAACAAAATGCCCGTTAAAAATCCGTAAGACCCTACGGAAAGCACAAAAATGGCCAAACCGATCAGGTAGACAAAACCTCTTCCTTTTGTTTCAAGAGTCTTGCCGGCTAAAGGACGCAAAAGCAACGCCGAGAACGTAAAGATACCCACGACAAAACCAATCAACTGATTGTTCCCACCTAAATATTCGACAAACAACGGAATTGTTGGCAACGTCATTTGAAACCCTAAAAAAATAAAAAAATTTGCCAGCATGATTAAGATGAAATCCCGTGTCCAGATTTTCTCCTGAACTTGTTCTCTACTTATTTGTTCATCCATTTATTTCATTACTTCCTCTCCATTTAAATGCTACTACCTATTTTACAAGAAGATCGGAAAATGATCGAACAGTAGCCTATTTTTTTGCTAAAGATGAAAAGACGTCTCTACAAATTGTAGAAACGCCTTTCCTTTACGCATGTTCGATGATTTTTGCCTCGCTTGAATTTGTCCCAAGTGGTTTGCTTCATGAAAAACGGCCATGTTAGCAAGTTCGCCAACAATTTCAAAACCAAGAATAAATGTAAATTGTTTTACCACCAACTCGCTCATCCGCTTCTCCCCTTTAAAGTCCTTTCCTCATTATTTTAAACGATTGTCTGTAAAATAAGAACAATTATGCACCCTTTAAAACAACCAAATGATACATTTGGAGATCCTAGCACATCAGAAGGTTTTCAACTACTCGTTCCGATGACCAATTCTTTCTTCTAGCCATTCTAATTGCAATAAAAATCAGACCATTTTAGCGGTCAGATTTTTCAATTGGATATTATTCACTTAAATCGACATTATGGTAAACTTGTTGAACATCATCTAAATCTTCCAAGGTGTCAATCATTTTTTCAAATTTCGCTTTTGCATCACCCGAAAGCGTTATCTCATTTTGCGGAAGCATCGTCAGTTCCGCAATCGTAAATTCGGTGATTCCAGCGTTCTTTAACGCTTCTTGCACGCTATGGAATTGATCTGGTTCGGCATAGATAATCACATTTTCTTCTTCATCAAGAAGATCCCGGACATCCACATCGGCTTCCATTAAAATTTCCAGCACTTCATCGGCTGTCTTTCCTTCCAGACCAAAGACAGCTGTTGCATCAAACATATAGGCAACAGAGCCGCTGACCCCCATATTGCCGCCATTTTTGCCAAAAGCTGCGCGAACATCTGAGGCTGTGCGGTTTACATTATTGGTTAAGGCATCCACGATCACCATTGATCCGTTCGGTCCAAAACCTTCATAACGAAGTTCTGTATAGTTTTCATCGGCACCGCCTTTTGCTTTTTCAAGCGCCCGGTCAATAATCGTCCGCGGTACGTTATATGTTTTTGCCCGCTCCAGCACCATTTTCAGCGCCTGATTCGATTCAGGGTTTGGGTCCCCCTGCTTTGCTGCTACATAAATTTCGACACCGAATTTCGCATAAATCCGGCTCGTGTTTGCATCTTTTGATGCCTTTTTTTCTTTAATATTATTCCACTTACGACCCATTTATGAACACTCTCTTTCTACTTTGAATCTACACCAAATAGTAATATAAACGATGCTGCAACTTCAACTTTTTTTCAAAAGAAGCGCTGGTTGCATTTTAACTTGACTTTTCCAA